>JASHTZ010000148.1 GCA_030040295.1 Terriglobia bacterium
TGCTCTTCCTTTAGAATCTTTATGTATGTTTGTTCCACGGTTTCCGGTGGAGGGTTGTCACTGCCATTCAGCCACGCGAGCAAGCAGGGGTGATTGCGCAGGCGACGGATATGGTCGCGTAAAGACTCTGCTGAAACTGTATAGTCTTCCGTTTTCCAATCCTTCCACTTTTCCCAGTGGTCGCAGCAGCACCATCCGGCGATCACCAGTATCCCCTCGCGGTCGCAGGTCTCAAAGAAGTGGTCATCTTCGAGTTTCCCTTCCAGGCGAATAGCGTTCAGATGCATATCCCGGACGTAACTGATTTCGCTTTCCACTTTCTGGGGCAGGGGGCGCAGGAGCATGTCGGAAGACCAACCCGCGCCACGAATGAGTATCTTCCTGCCATTGATCTTGAACAGCCTGTAACCCTGCGGCGTCAATTCGGAAGTGATTTCACGAATGGCGAAGGGCGTGGAGACGCGGTCGGATATGTTGCCGCCGAGGTCAAATTCCAGATCGAGATTGTACTGCCACTGCCTACCCAGTTCCGCGGGCCACCAGACTCGCGGCCGCAGGAAATTCAATTGCGGAAATTCCTCTGGAGAGAAGCTTACGTCAGTCACTTGGTGGGGAGCCAATTCCACCGGCTGTTCAAATCGCGCGTTTGCAATCTTACCCTTAAGCATGCCCTTCAAGACTCGGCCGGTGGCGTTGCTCAATTGGGCGCGCACAGTGAGATGCGCCACCGAGAGAGCCGGCGAATCAAAATGCGTAACCACTTGCGGATAACGCAATTCAGCGGGCCCGCTAGTGGACAGCCAGACGCCGCGCCAAATTCCCATGTCCTTGTCCGGTGGCAGAGGGTTCCAATCAACAAAGGTGATGGCAAGGTCGTCAGGTTGCGGGGGAAAAACTTCCACCGCAAGGACGTTCTTTTCGCCCGGATGGATGGCCTCGCTCACATCGAATTCCCAGACGCGCCACATTCCTTGCACTACGCGGGAGGCCGCAATTTCCCTTCCATTTAGCCAGATGTTGGCGGAATAGTTGATTCCGCCGAAATTCAGCCAGACTTGCCGGCCGCCATAGTCGTCTGGAACACTGAACTCCGTTCTGTACCACCATGGCACGCGGAAGGGGCTGTCCTCAGGCATCGGCAGGTTCGAAAAGTTCTGTCCAATCGGATAGGATGTGCCAGGAATCGAGCGAAGATTCATTCCGAAATTGGGGTCGGGATAGACTTGATGATCCACTAATACCGCCAGCACCGTTGATGGAATTGCCGTGGAATACCAGCCCCGCGGTGAGTAGTTGATCGTCGAGAGCACATCTCCCTTCTCTTCCACGCGCGCGGAAGATTGGAGCATCCAGCCTTCGCGTAATGGGACTAAGGGCGTGTCCGACGCGCCTGCGACTAGGCAAGGTAGTATCAGGCAGAGCATCAGAAAGAGAAGGGTCGAAAATGTGCAGCAAGTTGCGGTGAGTAGCTTTAGCTCTGCGAACCAAACGGAGATCTCATAACCTGGCCGTTCCCGTGCCGACGAGCGGCTCCAAAAACGCCTCGGAAACCTACCGGACTTCGTCGAGCATTCTAGTGAAAAAGCAGTCGGAGCCCCTGGATAATCCAGGTCACTTGGTTGATCTTGCCCATCCCCTCGGGAGGATGAACCCAAGGTTCGCAGACTACTCGCCCCAGCTATCTCTCGGCCTCCAACGCCCAGAAGCACACCGATCGACTTTACTACAGTGCGGAACATAGACATGGTGAAGTTGATAATCTCTTCGCTACGTAGCCACGGCTATTGAATTCCCGGTGTGACCTCGAGAAAGGGGACAGCCAGGCATCCGTTACCGTAAGGGCGTCAGAAGGACAAAACCCAGGGATCTCATCAGCTTCGTAGTGCTTTCAACGACAAAGCGCAGCACCTGCACAGCAGCTTCGGAATTCTCTCGCAACCTTATCACGACGGCACAAGGCGACGCAATTTCTGACATATCCGCCCTCGCACTCAATATGCCAAATACCAATTTCCGCAGGCAAGGCTCGAACTTTCCCTGAAAACAACCAATGTCTTTGCCGAATTCCAGATCGTGTGCCCGATATGATCGGTACTGTACACGTTTTTTCGTGCGTGGGAGGCGTGACGCAGCATCCGGCGGCAAATGTAGGCAAGATGTCTGGTATATGCTTTGCAACCATGAGGTCGCGAGTTCGACCCTCGCCAGGTCCACCAACTAACCACGAGTTCAGGCGCTTAGGCATTGCTTTTGCTTGGAAATCGCCAGCAGCAACTTCCGACGGTATGCTCGCAATACCCATACGGGGCGACTGCCGGAGACGGACTTGACTTACGTCGGCGCTCGCCAAACCGTATATCACGATTCCGGTCGCACTTCGTATATTGAACCTTGAAAAGGCAGTAATGTGCGTTGGTCGGGCGTCTAATTTCGCAGAGCGGGCAGCACACGGGCCTAAATTATTCGAGTTTTTTCGAGACACGAAAAGCTTCGTGTGGTACAAACACCTTGACGAAAGTCGATGGGGGTATTTTGGACGTTGAAAGCTAAATACACTATTGGCTCGGAGCAAGGGATGCATTGCGTCTTGCCCCAGTGGAGAACTATCGTGCGACGGTTGAATATTTTACTTATAGCGGTGGTTCTGTCTTTGTCTGGCAAAACCGCTCAAGCGCAGGGACCGGCGGCTTTTCGAGTCCTGTTCGGTATCAATGATAATGCTTCTACCCGCTGGGATGGCACTGTGACGGTTGAGAACGCCGGTCAATATAACCTTGAGCCATGGCGGTTTTATGACGATGACAATATTCAGGGCAATTCCTTTCACTTCTCCACCCGCCAAGGTCTCTTTTTCCGCCCTATAAAAACACCGGACAGTGATCTTCCCCTCGCCAATGGCTTCATCCTCTCCGCTACGGCCGTAGGTGACTCCAGTGAATTTGCTTTCACCACCGCGCAAGGCAAATTCGGCTTCCGCGCTGCCGACGTGCCCTACGGAAAGGGAATGTACCAGTTGGGTGGGCGTGTGTATGTGGACCGCACCCCAGTCACGACACGGCTGACCGATACTCCGGAAGAGGAGGATTATCCCGCCCTGGCGATGGCGAAGAATGGTGATGTTTGGCTGGCATACGTGCAGTTCCATCACAGCCGCGATGCCGATAAAATCCGCGTCAATCCCCCCACGTTTCCCAAGGACTTCAGCCTGTACTCCGAACCCACGGGCGGCGACCAGATTTGGGCTCAAAAATATTCGGGAGGAAAATGGGGTGAAAGCATCCCCGTGACGCCCGCCGGCAAGGACTGCTTCAAAACCACTGTCGCAGTGGATGGCAACGGCCAAACGTGGGTAATTTGGTCGGAGAACGACCGCGGGAACTTCGATATCTTTGCGCGCTCGGTCAGCGACTCCGGTGCGGGCCGGCAATTGCGGATATCGAGTCAGCCCGGCGCGGACGTGGACCCGGTGGCGACAACTGACTCCAGTGGACATATTTGGATAGCCTGGCAGGGCTGGCGTAACGGAGTTGCCGCTATCTTCAGCTCGCACCAGGAGGGCTCAGGCTTCAGCCAGCCGGCGAAGATTTCGGGTTCAGACAAGGACGAATGGGACCCTGCCATCGCGGCAGACCACACAGGGCGCGTCACCGTGGCGTGGGATTCCTATCGCAATGGAAATTTCGACATTTACGCCCGCACGTTCGCGGCGAGCGCCTGGGGTGGGGAATTCCCCGTGGCCGCCACAGATCTCTACGAAGCCTATCCGTCCATGGCGTACGATGGCACGGGCCGGCTGTGGATCGCCTACGAGGAGGGCGCGCGCAACTGGGGAAAGGACTGGGGCGCTTACGATACCTCCGGCGTGTCCGTGTACCAGGGACGGCTGGTCAAGCTGGTCGGAATCGAGCCCGACGGCAGCTTCGTCGACACCAACCCCGAACCCGATTCGGTTCTGATTGGCGTGCCCAGTACCCGCGTCGACCGGCCGGGAATTCAGATGGACTCGATCACCGTCTCCCTGGCGCTGAATAAGGACTATCCTCTTCTCCGCCCGCCGAACGTGGGGCCGAACCGCTTCCGCGACGTGGTGCGCAATAGCCTGCCGCGCCTGGCGGTGGACGGCTCGGACCGGATCTGGCTGGCCTTCCGCACGCCCCACCCGGAATGGTTTAATCCCGTTCTCGGCACCGTGTGGCACGAATACGTGACGTCGTTTGACGGCAAGGCGTGGACGCCGCCCATTTTCCTGGATCACAGCGATAACCTTTTGGATAACCAGCCGGCGTTGGCAGCGACGGCCAATGGCAGGCTGTTGGTGGTAAACTCGTCGGATGGGCGGCGCGACACCAGCCCCGCCAAGGCCACGTTTCCAACGAACTCGAACTTCAGCATGACTGTGGATCCTTACAACAACGATCTTTGGAGCCAGGAAATTGAGCTGAAACCTGGCACCCAATCGATCAACGTGATGCCCGCGCGCGATACGGGCGCTCCGGCGTCCACCTGGGATTCCGTACGCGTCGCGGCGCTTCAGGCCATACATGCTTACCGGGGCGGGCCGGAAAAGAATTTGCGCATTGTGCGAGGCGAATTCCATCGCCACAGCGAAATCTCCACGGACGGCCACGATGATGGCACCCTCTACGACCAATATCGCTACATTCTCGACGCGGTGGCGCTGGACTGGGTGGGTTGCTGCGATCACGACAACGGCGCCGACCGCGAATATCCGTGGTGGATTACTCAGAAAATGGCGGACGTGTTCTACTCTCCCGGCCACTTCTCTCCCATGTTTTCCTATGAGCGCAGTGTGAGCTATCCGGATGGCCACCGCAACGTCATCTTCGCGCAACGCGGCATCCACGTGCTCCCCCGCTTCGACCCGGCCCACCTGGCCAACGCCGACGAGCAGAAAGGGTACGAACACACCCAGGACACCCAGATGCTCTACGCCTACCTGAAGCAGTTCGGAGGCGTGACGGGCTCGCACACCAGCGCCACCGGCATGGGCACGGACTGGCGGGACAACGACCCCAATTCTGAGCCGGTGGTGGAAATCTATCAGGGTGACCGCCAGAGCTACGAAATGCCCGGCTCTCCCCGCAGCAGCAGTGCGACCGACTCCATCGGGGGATATCGCCCCAAGGGCTACGTGAACATCGCCTTGGATAAGGGTTACCGGTTGGGGTTCGAAGCCAGTTCCGACCACGTTTCCACCCACATCAGTTATGCAGACCTTTATGTGAAGGATGTGACCCGCGAGTCAGTGGTCGAAGCCCTCAAGGCTCGGCACGCCTACGCCGCCACCGATGAGATTCTGGCCGACGTCGAGTGCGGAACGCACATGATGGGCGACGAGTTCACCACGGCCGAGCCGCCCACCTTGCGGGTCAAACTCCGCGGCACCGGGAACATTGCCAAGGTCGCGATCATTCGCGACGGCAAAACGGTTTACGCGACGACTCCCAACTCACCCGCCGTGGATTTCGCCTGGCGCGATAACCAGCCCAACAAGGAAACGACCAGCTACTACTATGTTCGTGGCGAGCAGGCAGACGGAAACCTGGTTTGGG
>JASHTZ010000149.1 GCA_030040295.1 Terriglobia bacterium
TTGCTAACCTGCGGAAGCAAAATGGTGGGCCTGGGTAGAGTTGAACTACCGACCTCACCCTTATCAGTTGCCCACTACCCTAGTATTACCGTATGCTATAACACGCTACAAGCCGCTATTTATGCGGCCGCGATGGCACTGGCGCTACTTTGGCGAGTATGGCGATTTGCTACCGGTTTTGAACGAGGTGTGCACCGAAATGTGCACCGCTTTTTTGGACCGTGATTCCGACGCATGGCTGGCTTACCCCTGTCCGATCCCTTCCGGCGCGTCCTAGCGCCGTTTCTGCGCAATGGTGGGGCATCCTGGAAACGCATCCGACGTCTTTCCGCGATCAAGGCTGCGGCCAAACAAGAAATGCACCCGCGCTTTTCGCGGCCTTGGACAAATCGTCGTCGAGCGTTGCCAGTGGCAGGCCCTCTCGAATCGCCAGTTCCAGGTAAGCGGCATCGTAAACCGTAAGGCCGTATTGTTCCGCGATTGGAAAGACGGCCCCACGAACCATCCTCCGTGTAGTGGCGCTCGTACGAATGGGAAGAAATTCCAAGTCCGCGAGAAATTGATAGGCGTCCTGCGCAGTAATCCGCTTGCGGCGTACTCCCATCAGCAGTGCATTCCCCACTTCGGTGATCCAATGCGCCGGGACGACCGCTTCATCGCCGGTCTGCAAGCGGACAAGCAGCGCGTTGGTAGCGGTTGTGGCTTCGTCTGAAAAACACCAGGGCAAGGTTGCCGAGGCGTCGATGACGAACGCCGCCATCAGTACTTGCGCCCTTCCTGAACCAAGTCTTTGATCTTGAGCCCGCCTAGGCGGTTACGCTTCTGGATTTCCAGGATGTCGGCAACAGCTTCCGCGGGAGTTTTCGTCGAGTTGCCGGCGGAGGAAAGGTCGAGGCCTTTTTCCGCCAACGTCTCCAAGGCTCGTTCGATCACTTCCTCGGGTGAGCGATACGGTCCGCGCGCGAGCTGCTGTTGAAGCAGTTCTTCGCTGTGACCCGTCAGTCGCATGGTACTCATCGGCGAAGTATACAAGATGACTCTGATTCCACGCAACGGCGGTGCATTTTATGCCAGCCTGACAGGAGACTCCGGCACAATCCAGCGATCCTCTGCCGGATTAAGGGTAACGAAAAAACTCCATTTATCTCATCCCATCACGTGCGATTCATGTTGAACAGGCAAGGCACCCAAAACCCACAGAGGAATTCAAGCGGAACGCACCAAGTGTTACAATACGCGCAATCTGGAAACTCACTCTCTGGAGGCGTCTATGCGGCCCCGGCTGGTTGCGCCATTCGTGGCGATCATATTCACGCTACTGCCCGGTTTATCCCTCCAGGCGCAGCAAAAGCCCTTTACCCAGGAGCAGGTCGTAAACATGGTGCGCGATGGATTTGGCGACGACTCGGGCGCCAAGCTGATCGAGCAGCGCGGAATCGAATTCGCCCCGTCCGACGATTTTATCCAAACCCTCAAGACCGCAGGAGCAAGCGAGGAATTTCTTAATGCATTGCGCGCAGCCAAACCGCCCGAGACCGCAAAGAAGCCGCTAAACCAGGTTCAGGTTTTCGCACTGCTGATGGGCGGTGTCCCCAGCCACCGAGTCGCCATGCTGGTTGGGGAACGCGGAACTGATTTCAAACCCACTGATGATTACCTTCAGGAAGTCCGCCTGGCCGGAGGCGAGGACGAATTAATCGGGGCACTCAAGGGGGCCCGGGTGACAAGCGTAGAGAACATCGACCCAGCATTTCAGGCGCGGCAAACTGAAGCGCGCCAACACCTCGCCCGTGCGGGAGAATTTTACCGTGGCAAGCGATACGCCGATGCCGCGGGAGAGCTTCGCGCGGCGCTTGTTTTGACCCCAGAGGACGCGGACTTACACGACGCTCTCGGCACTTTGCTTGGGGAGGAAGGCGATTGGGACGGCGAGATCACCGAAGAGCGCGAGGCATTGCGCCTAAACCCGAACGACGAATTCGCGCACATAAACCTCGGGATGGCACTTGGAGTTAAGGGCGATTGGGATGGTGAGGTCGTTGAAGAACGTGAAGCGTTGCGGCTGAATCCTAAGAATGCCACCGCGCACGTGAACTTGGGGGTGGCCCTTGGTGGTAAGCACGATTTGGACGGCGAAATTGCCGAGGAACGGGAGGCACTACGACTCGAGCCTAATAATGAAAAGGCGCACCTTAACCTCGGAGCCGTTCTAGGGGACAGAGGTGACCTAGACGGAGCAATTGCAGAAGCGCACGAAGCGCTGCGTGTAAATCCGAATAATGAATTGGCGCATTCTAACCTCGCTCATGCGCTCGGGGGCAAACATGACTGGGACGGCGAAATCGCCGAAGAACGTGAGGTGCTGCGCATTGACCCCAACAACGAAATGGCGCACGTCAACTTAGGGATGGCCCTCGGCATGAAAGGTGATCGGGATGGCGAGATCGCTGAGGAGCGTGCGGCCGTAGGCCAAAACCCGAACGACGAAAAGGCTCACGTCGACCTTGGGCTGGCACTCGGAGCCAAGCATGATTGGGACGGGGCAATCGAGGAGTTCCGCGAAGCCCTTCGATTAAACCCAAAGAATGCGACCGCACATGCCAGCCTTGGTCTGGTCCTTGGAATCAAGGGCGATTCAGATGGAGCGATAACGGAGTTCCGGCAGGCGCTAAGCCTCAATCCTAAGGACGCCAACGCGCATTACGGCCTTGGCCTTGCGTTTGAGAAGAAAGGTGACCAAGCTGGAGCTTTGGAAGAGTTTCGCTCGGCCTACGAACTTAATTCCGATAATGGCAGTTATCGGGAAGCTTATGAGCGCCTCTTGAACTCCACAACTACCACCGCTTCATCCAAGGAGCAGCATAATTGGGAGCGTGGCAAAGTCATTGCGCAGGACATAAGCTCGTCGCCTGTTGGGACGTATGCTGCACCTGTAGGAACTGCAACAGTTGCTGTGCCAATCTATCGGAGATCGAACTCTGTCGTGATCGAAACCGATAATTACCGTTATGAGTGGAATGAGGTGGGGCGCAACATGCTGATCCTTCCAGCGAATGGGTTCGTTGACTTCTATCGTGATGGTAACTGGTTCATTGTCCTCGACTCGAAGCACAAGAAGCACAAGTTCACACTTGTCAGCATGACTGCCCGGAGACAAGAAAAATAATTCGCGTGCACCGGGGTAACCATCCCCTGGCCCGGCGAATGCGACGAACAGCGCGGAGCGGTTTCAAGTCCGATTCCGGCTGATAAACCAAGGGTTTCCATCCAAATCGCTAAGCGGCATTCGATGGCCAAAGATGCGAAGCGAAAAAGGAGACGAATGGACGAAGACGCTGAACATACACTTATCTTCGTCGACATGTTGGGGTTTGCTGACCTCACGATTAAGAATCCTAGGCGCTTGGTTCACGACGGACCTGACGAACACGGCTACACCGGCACATCCACGAGTCCGCTTCAGACGCAATTCAACCGGTTCCAACGCATTCTGGGGTTCTGTATCAGCAAGCAGCGCCTCGACGGTGGCGTGCAGGCGATGCTCTACTCCGATTGCGCATACGTCGATGCAGGCAATTCGGTACGTTCCGCGCCCATTGCCACTGAGTTAGTGCAAAATCTCCTGCGGGAGCGTGTTCCCGTCCGCATGGGGATTGGTCGCGGCACATTCTACGCGTTTGGCTTCTCAATTGACGTTTCAGACTCAACCACCGTTACCCGTTCCTTGTTTGCTGGCACAGCAGTCATCCACGCCCATACCGCCGAACGGTCAGGCGGAAAGGGCGTGCGAATCTTCGTGCACCCTTCGCTTGAAACCGAGCGCCAGTTGATCGAAAGGAGCGTTAAGGTAATTCCATTGCCAAAACCGAATGTGGGCGCCAAGTGGGAACTAAACTACCTTTACGAGACGAGGCCCGCAGCGCAGCAACCACCAGCGGAAGAATCCGACTTGGAACTATTTGAAGCCGTCAAGTCAATGAAAGACCCGAAGGCAGACATAAAGGTACGCCGGCAGTATATCGAAACGCACAAGGCGCTTAACCGAATGAGGCAGGCATACGGCCGCAACCCAGTTAACCTTCGACAATTGAAGTCAGAGTTTCGAGAACTGGGTTCTCCCTAGCTGCCATCCCAGCCCATCCGCTGAAGATCAGGGTAATATTAGTCAAGAGCGCGTTGGCATGTAACTCGCGTTGACAACCGAGACCCTCCGGGTTCCATTCATTAGGTGCTGACGGCCCGATCCGCCAAAAATATTCTTGCAAAGCTTTGTTACTTTTTTCCTTCTTGATGTTCCCTATAACAGTAGGGGGGAATCTCGAAGCGCAACCCCCGAATGCAGGCCCTTGAGAAGCAACGCCGTAGTCTGGCGCGCCAAACCAAGGCGAATATTTTTTGTGTGACAACGACAACGATGCGCAGGCGACTTGCATGCTGGTAGCTGTATTCCGACAATTAGAAGGCCAAAACCTCACAAATATTTTTGCTTCCAGTTCTCCGTTTTCGCCTACTCGATGTTCCTTATAACAGTAGAGGCCAATTTCGAAGCACATAAGCCGGAACGCTGGCCCGTTAGAAACAACGCCGCAATTTGGCGTGCCAAAACTCGGGAGAATATTTTTTGTGGCGCCCTCCACTTTCCCGCCTTTTGCCGGTCTTTATAAGTGGGGGGCTTATACGCTGATGGCGACCGATGCTCATGTTCAGGAGCCTAAGGAGCCACATGGCCATGTGAATCGGCTGTGATCATCGCGGTGAGGTCACAGCCAGCGATTAGGGCAAAAAACGCTGCTTCGCATCGGCTGTAGGGAGGGTCCGACCGAACCGGACCCTGTCGCGGTAGGGACGGTGGTTGCCCACCGCCCCCCGCACAGATCCGTGCGAGCGGGTTTCCCGCACACGGCTCTTGCCTCAGGTGGTGACGCGCAAACTGCGCAGAGAGGGATAAGGATGGCAGATACGAACAGGAGGCAGCCAGCAGTGAATAAGCCGTTTCATGCGCTCCCAACGGACACGCCC
>JASHTZ010000150.1 GCA_030040295.1 Terriglobia bacterium
CGCATGTACACCTCAAATTTCTTTCGCATCTGGGTGCGCTGCCAGTCGTGGTAGCGGAGTTGCCAGCGATAGGGCAGCGACCATCCGCGCAAATAGATGTATCCGAAAAGCATGCCGCCGAGGTGGGCGAAGTGGCTGATGCCGGAGCCGGGTCCGCCAAATGAGCTTACTAATTCGATGACCCCCATGATCACCGCAAACCACTTGGCCTTGATGGGGATGATCATGTAAAGGTAAATCAAGCGTTCGGGAAACAGCATCGCGTACGCCATCAGCAGTCCGTAGATCGCACCCGAACAACCGATGGTGATGGAAGGGGAACCCGACCGGAAAATTGTATTCAGCGTTACGTCGCAAATTCCCGCGCCAATGCCTGTAAGCAAAAAGAAGACCAGGAATTTCCTGCCGCCCCACTGCTTCTCCAAATCGGAGCCAAACATCCACAGCGCGAACATGTTGAAGATGATGTGGAACCAGCCGCCGTGCAGGAACAAGTAGGTGACCAGTTGCCAGAGGAAAAGGTCGTGAACCACCAAGTCCGCCCGCAGCCCAAGAATCTGAAAGATCTCACCGAAGAATTCCGAGTGAAAGATTTCAAGCGGGACATAAGTAAGGACAAAGCAGGCGCTAGTGACGATGATCAGCCACTTCACCATCCGCGTGAGCGGAGGGAATAGTGAGTATGCCATTTGGCGGTAAGAACCCATCTTAGAAGCCTACCACAAGAATAGAGGTCAGGCGCTGTGGCGGCGGGAAATAAGAATTCCCAATGATTGGGTGACAGGGAAATTCTTCTGCATCCGTTGAGCGTTACATGATGGCCGCGGGCGGGGCGGGTTCATCCGGACTGCCGGCGTTGGCCAGCGGGAGGCCAACCAGAACAACAAACAGCACGATGAATGCCAGGAGCGCCGTCCAGGAAGGCGCCGACCACGACAGAAGAGTAACGTTGCGCCCTGCGCCCACCAGCCCGGCAATAAGCAGTCCGCACAGGGCCTCGCCGGCGATGAAACCTGAAGCCGTCAGCACACCGGCATTATCCACGCGAGCCTTCTGTGCGTGATTCAGGCCGCGGCGGTCGCGAAGCTTGTCCGTCACCCAGCGGATAATGCCGCCGGCAAAGATCGCAAAAGTAGTGCCCAGGGGGAGATACATGCCGACGGCGAAGAGCATCACACTCTTGACTTCAATCATGATCAGCGCAAAGCCCATCAGGATGCCGACAATCACCAGCGGCCATGCCATGTTCCCGCCCACGATGCCTTGGGCCAGCATGGCCATCAAGCCGGCCTGTGGAGCGGAAAGCGCGGCGCTGCCAAAGTGATAGGCTTTGTCGAGAATGGCCAGCGGAAAGAAGAGCACCAAGGAGGCCACGACGATGCCAATCAAGTCGCCGATTTGCATTTTGGCCGGCGTGCCGCCCAGAATGTGGCCGACCTTGAGATCCTGAAGCATCTCACCCGCGACCGCGGAGGAAACGCAAATAACGGCGGCAACTCCCAGCACGGCCGCGATGCCGCCCGCGCCTGAAACCCCCATCGCCACCATCAGCAGTGCGGCGATCACCAGAGTGCAGAGGGTCAACCCGGAGACGGGATTATTGGTCGACCCGATCAACCCCACCAGGTTTCCGGAGACGGCGGCAAAAAAGAATCCGAGCACAATCATCACCACTGCCGCTACCAACGCCGCTGCGATTACCTTGGAGCTCGTAAGATTTCCAGCGCTTCTGATGAAGAAGTAATAAAGCGCAATCATCGCCAGGAAGACCAGGCCCACTCCGCCAAAAACCACTTTCGACCTCAGGTCACGGTCCGTGCGGTTGCTGCCGGCATGCGCGGCGGCGGATTTTTTCAAATCCGTGACCGCGCGCGCCATGCCGGCCACCAGTTGCTTGCGCATTTTGAACAAGGTGTAGCAAGCGCCCACCAGCATTCCGCCCACGGCGATGGGACGCACGACAGAGAAATAAATGGCCTGAGCCAGCAGTGTCCAGGAAATCGGTTGTCCCCCCGGAGTGGAAGGTTGAAGCGTCGGGCCAAGAACGAATGTGAGCAGCGGAACGAGCAATCCCCAGGCCAGCACGCCGCCGGCGAAATTCAAAGAGGCCAGGCGCGGCCCGATGATGTAACCCACTCCCAGATAAGCGGGGCTTACGTCCGGCATGGTGAGGATGGTTGCGCCGCCGGTGGTTACGGTCGCCACGCTGGGATTGGTGCTGGTGCGCAGCAGCAATCGCTTTCCCAGGTCACTGATTCCAATTCGAAATATATTGCTCGCGGAAAAAACATTCACCGCGCCCAGCAAATAGACGAATCCGCCAAAGCCCATGTTGGCAAACAAAATTTTCGCGGCCTTGGCGCCCTGCTGGCCGGCCTTGTGAATCTGCGAAGCGGCCACCGATTCCGGAAAAGGAAGCTCCGGATCTTCCACCATCACGCGGCGAAGGAGAGTGACGAAGAGTATCCCCAGCGTACCGCCGATGATCATCAGCGCAACGGTGGTCCAATATTTATCGCGCTGCAACCCTGGCCACAAGCCCGCCATGACGAAGGCCGGAATCGTGAAGACAGCGCCGGCGGCCACCGACTCGCCAATGGAGCCCACGGTTCGCGCGATGTTTTCTTCCAGCAAAGAGCCTTTCATCAGCCGCAGCAGCGCCATGCCGATGACCGCGGAAGGATAGGTGGCGGCGATGGTCATGCCCGCCTTCAATCCCAGGTAGGCGTTCGCCGAGCCCAGGATTGCCGTCATCACCATGCCGAGCAGCAAAGCGCGGATGGTGAATTCCTTCATCTCCATCGTCACGGGGACGAAAGGAGTGTAAGGCTTGGGAGCGTTCTTGGGCTCTGTCGAAGTTTGGGTGCTCATGGGTATGTTCCTGACTGAGCGCGTAGGGGGTGGCCCTCGCGGCCGTCCCGCGAGGCGGGAGCAACCACAAGGGTTGCCCCTACCGTGCGAATGCATCGTCCAAATTTTTCACGTCTTCGGATTGCGTGTGTTGCTGAACGAAATTCAGCTGCCGAGCTTGGCGCGAACCTTCTCACTTACTCGCTTTCCGTCAGCGTTTTTGCCGGCGAGTTTGGCCATGGCCGCCTTCATCACCTTGCCCATGTCCTTGGGATTGGTCACGCCAGTTTCGGCCAATGCCGCCGCCACGGCCGCATCGATTTCCTCATCACTCGCCGCGGCGGGCAGGTAGGATTCAACGATTTTGATTTCCGCCTCCTCCTGCTTCGCCAAGTCCTCTCGCCCGCCCTTGCGATAAGCTTCCACGGATTCGCGGCGCTGCTTGGCGAGCGTGCGCAGAACGGCGAGCGCGTCGGGATCCTCAACCGGCTTTCCGTGTTCCACTTTTTTGTTCATCAGCGCGGCCTTCATCATGCGCAGTACGGAGAGTTTTAGCGTCTCCTGCGCCTTCAGCGCCGCCACCAGGTCTTTTTCCACTTGCTCGACAATGGGCATGATTTCCCTTCCGATTTATCCGCGACTATACCATAAAGAACACGCAAGCAAAGCGCGCCGTAGTGGCAGTCCCGACTTATCATTGCCCAAGCCAGGCGACAGAATTCCTTGAGTCGTCGCCTTTACCAAAATGCATACAGCCCTGGCCCTGGCCCGCGAAGCGGGTGACCGCGCTTTCCAGACCAAATTCTAGCGTGGCTTCTGCAGGTAATCATTTTTTTTCAACAACTTCTGGGGTAATCCCCCCAATAGAGCACATTGCAGACTTCAGGCGGCAACTGGGGCGATGCTGGGCTCGACCGCCACAACACATGACGCTCAATCCTTCACCAATTGTTTTCAATAACTTCTGGGGATATACCGATAATAGATTCATTCTCGTTGAAGGTCGGAGTCAGGGCAAACTGTCCATAATTCCCGCCTACTACGGACCATCTTCCACATGCCATCCTTTGTT
>JASHTZ010000151.1 GCA_030040295.1 Terriglobia bacterium
TTTGCGTGCCTACGGGCTTTTATCCCGCGGCATTTGCCGCGCCTCGCCAGCCCCCGCAAACAGCCACCGGCCAATCCACCGCAGTGCTTCACCTGGCAGTCGTGGATGAAAATGGTGCAGCGGTGCCTTCCGCGCACATTACTCTTACTCCTCAGCAGGGCGCGCCGGTGCAGGGTGAAACCGATTACGCCGGCCGCAAGGAATTCACCGGCCTTACGCCCGGGGCCTACTCCCTGCGCGTCGAGAAAGAGGGATTCTTTGCCGTCACCGGGAGGGTCATCCACGTCGGGGAAGTGGCCAACGCGGATATTCGCCTGAACCACGTTCGAGAATTCTCCGAGCAGGTGAATGTGGTTTATTCGCCGCCGGCCATCGATCCCGCCAAGACCCAATCGAGCGAAACGCTCACCAGCGAAGACATCATTGACCTGCCTTATCCCGTGACGCGCGACATTCGCTACGCGCTGCCCATGCTTCCCGGCGTGCTCCAGGATTCCACGGGACAACTTCACGTGGACGGCGCAAGCACTCGCCAGGTGTACGACCAGATTGACGGATTCAACGTTTCGGATCCTGCCACGGGCCTCTTTCTGACGCGCATCAGCGTAGACGCGTTGCGCTCCGTGGACGTGACGCAAAGCCGCTATTCAACCGAGTATGGCAAAAGTTCGGGCGGCGTCATCAGCCTGCGCACCAGCAACGGCGACAACCACTGGCGCATCACCGGCACGGATCCCTTTCCCGGCGTCGAAGACCGTCGCGGCCTGCACGTGAACAACTGGACGCCGCGTGGCATCGCCTCCGGCCCGATTCGCCCCGGCAAGGCATGGTTCATGGACGCGGCCGAGCTCGAATACGACCAGACCTTCTACACGGAGCTTCCTGCCAACGCCGACCGTTACGCCGTTTTGCGTGGAAGTAATCTAGCCAAAGGACAGGTTAACCTCGCAGAGAATAACAACCTCACGGTCAGTCTGCTGGTCAATTCCCTCTACTCTCCGCACTCGGGCCTCGACCCTCTGGACCCCATCTCCACTACTCAGCGGTATTCCACCAATGCTGTTTTGCTGAACTTCAAGGACCAGCACCTTTTCAAGAGCGGCTGGCTGCTGGAGGCGGGGTTCCAGACCAGCAGCTTTTACACCCGCCTGGTGCCCATGGGAACCCAGACCTACGTTATCAATCCCAACGGTACCAGCGGAAATTACTACCTTACGAATCACGGCGAGGGCGGGCGCAACGAAATCATCGGCAATGTATTTGCGCCACCCCTGCACACGGCGGGGAAGCACGAGGTCAAAATCGGCGTTGATATCGACCGGGTGAGCGACTACGAACAATACACCCGCCAGCCTTACGTCGTGGAAAACAATAACGGGATTCTCACCCGCAGCGTCAGCTTCACCAACGGGCCGCCCTTTACACGCTTTGACGTGGAAGAAGGCGGCTATGCGCAGGATCGCTGGACCATCAATCAACGCTGGCTGGTGGAGCCGGGTGTGCGCTTTGATTCGGACTCCATTGTTCAAAAAGTAGTGCCCTCGCCGCGGATCGCCTCCACTTTGATGCTGACGCGCAGCGGCAACAGCAAGCTTTCCGGGGGAATCGGAGTCTATCGCGACCCGAGCAACCTGGATATTCTCACGCGCTCGCTCACCGGCACGCGGATGGACTCCTTTTATGACCCCACGGGAACTTTTCTGATTATGCCGCCCGTGCTCAGCACCTTCACCATCGATCCCAGTCAACTGCATTTTTCTATCGCGGATAACGCCAGCGTCGCACTCGAGCAGAAGCTTCCGCGCACCACTTACCTGAAGCTCGAATTAATGGACCGCCGCGAGCGCGACATCTGGAGCTTCGTCAATCCCGGCGCCTCTTATTCGCCCACCGGCCCATTTTCCGGCAATTTCGTTCTTACCAATGGCCGCCAGGACCGCTACGAATCGGCGAGCGCCACGTTCCGGCATGTCTTCAAGCAGAATCACGAAGTGTTTGTTGCCTACACCCGCTCACGCGCGCTCACCAACGCCGATTTCACTTACAATCTCGACAATGTGCTTTTCAGCCCGCAGGCAGGTGGCCCCTTGCCCTGGGACGCGCCCAATCGGATTTTATCCCACGCTTTTCTGCCTTTGACGCACAAGATTGACATCGCCTATACCCTCGACTGGCGCACCGGCTACCCGTTCACGCTGATGAACGACTCGGAGCAGATCGTCGGTGGGCCGTATTCGGAACGTTTCCCCACCTACTTCTCACTCGACGTCAGCCTGGAGCGCCGCTTCACAATTTTCGGATTCCAATGGGCGTTGCGCGCCGGTATTGATAACATCACGGACCGGGGGAATTATTCGACGGTGAATTCCAATGTCGATTCTCCGGATTTGCTCACCTACACGGGGGCGCAGGGGCGCTCCTTCATCGCTCGCATCCGCCTGTTGGGAAGAAAGTAGGTCCCGCCGGCGCGCCGTCTGTTACTTGAGCTCAGTACTTGGTGGTGGGTTCGGAGGCTTCGCCGCGCGTCCGAATGTGGTCGCGGCCCGGGGTCTTCCCGCGGAGAAGGGCATAATCGGCGGCCCTCAATAATTCCTGTGAGGTCCGGCCATCTTCGGGGAAGGTGGCGATGCCGTAAGACAAGTTCATGGCCTTCAGCCAGCGGTTTTGGTATTGCAGCGTGGATTGACCCACGGCAATGCGCATCTCCTCCGCGCGTTGCAGGGCAAACTCGGCGGAAGAATCGGGAAGGATGAGGAGGAACTCATCGCCTCCGTAGCGGCAGGCGACGTCCTCGCTTCGAATCAACCCTTTGAGCATGCGGCACAAATTCTGAAGCGCCACATCGCCGGCTTCGTGTCCGAAAGCGTCATTGAACTCCTTGAAATTGTCGATGTCGAGCATCAGCAGCGAAAGCGG
>JASHTZ010000152.1 GCA_030040295.1 Terriglobia bacterium
GCGCGGCGATGCGCGCAAGTTCATTCTGATTCCCGATTCGGCGCACAGCACCAACCCTGCGAGCGTGGCGATTTCCGGCTACGAAGTGCGCGCGCTCAAATCCAACGCGCAGGGATGCGTCGACATGGCTGACCTCGGCCGGGCTATGGATGTCCAGGTTGCCGGCCTGATGCTGACCAATCCCAACACGGTGGGAATTTTCGAAACCGACATCGGAAAAATCACAGACATGGTCCACTCCAAGGGCGGGCTGGTTTACATGGACGGCGCCAACATGAACGCCCTGGTGGGCGTGGCGCGACCGGGCGACTTTGGCGTTGACGTGATGCACCTGAACCTGCACAAAACTTTCTCTACGCCGCACGGCGGAGGAGGCCCCGGTTCCGGTCCCGTCGCAGTAAAGAAAATTCTCGAGCCGTTCCTGCCCGCGCCCTTGGTGGAAAAAACCCGCGAAGGAAAATTTCGGTTGAATCATGAGCGCCCCCGCAGCATCGGCCGCGTGCGCGCCTTCGCCGGAAATTTCGGCATGGCGGTGCGCGCGCTCGCCTACATGCTGGCGAATGGACCCGAGGGCCTGCGCCAGACCACGGAAGACGCCGTGCTGAACGCCAACTACATTCGCAGCCGCCTGCGCGGCGCCTATGATCTGCCTTACGACCGTCCATGCATGCACGAGTGCGTGTTTTCTGACCGCCGCCAGGCCGCCAAGGGTGTGCGCACCGGAGACATTGCCAAGCGCCTGATCGACTACGGATTTCACCCCTATACCACGTCGTTCCCGCTGATCGTTCCCGGCGCGCTGATGATCGAGCCAACCGAAAGCGCCAGCAAGGAAGAGCTTGACGCCTTCATCGACGCGCTCGAAGCCATTGCCGAAGAGGCGGAGCGCGATCCGCAGTTCGTCCAGCATGCGCCTTACACGACACGCGTCACCCGGCTTGACGAGGTCGCCGCCGCACGCAAGCCCATCCTGCGCTGGAAACCGGCCATAACATCGCCTTAGCCCTTCTGTTGCGGTGGTCTCCGGCCGCTGTTCGGCGATCGGAGCGCGCCGCCGCGCGTCGCGACTTCACCCTTCACCCGCAGCAAACTCAATGGTACAATACCGTTCATCGGTAGGGAGCCCATCCCTTAATTAACTGATCGACGCGCGGTCGGCGAAATACCAAAAGCCGGGAAATCGGCGAGGAGGCCTGCAATGTATCCGACCCCCAAGGCAATAGGTTTAGCCGTGGTGTTGACTCTGTCCGTCGCACTGGACGCTCGGGGACAGCTTTTGGAAATCACGGATATCTCTCCTGATCAATCGAACTTCAGCTACGCGGTTCCGGCCATGTCCACTCCCGCCGGGCGAATGAAGAGCTTGGTAATCGACCCCAACAACGACGCAATTCTTTACGCAGGAGCGGAATTTTCCGGCGTGTGGAAATCCACCACCGGTTTCAAGTCCGGTGGCCCCAACTTTGGAGCGGCCGATGCAGGGAAGATGACCTGGTTCCAATCGAGCAATGGGCTGCGCAACGGTTTGACCCAGAATCAATATTCCCTCGCCGTCGATCCATCCGTGACCGAAGTCGATACCGATGGGCGGAAATATTCCAAGCGCCTGCTTTATGCCACCGGTGATAACGACGGCCGGCCGAACGAGCCCGAGGGCGGGCTGTGGGTTTCCATCGATGCAGGCGCGAATTGGACCCGTGTGACGCCGCTTTGCACCAGCGTTAAAGACAGCATCAGCAGCGTCATTTTTTCAGGGGGCCAACCCTTCGTCGCCACTCAGTGTGGCATTTGGACCACCACCAGCGCAGACATGCTCTCATCGTGGAAGCCGGTGACGGCCTCGGTGATCGTGCTAAGCGGGGCATTCATGGTGGACGGCGGCGACGCGTCGTTTTTCGCATGTGTGGGGAATTTGCTCGTGCCCGCCTCAAATGCTGGGGCGAAGTTTGGTTTGGGAGTTACCTTGCCCGGCCAATGCCTGGCACTGGCCGCCGTACCCAACATCGGCAAAGCCTCCACGCAGGCGCTGGTGGTTCGCAGCGACACAACGACCGAACAAGAGGTGACCTTGGTTGACTTTGGAAAGTCCCCGCCCACCATGAAGGATTTGGGGTTTGGCGCCGTCGCACAGAACAACAGCGGTTCGGGTGCGCCGGCGATTGCTGCGGCACTCCGCTCACCCACCTTCCCAGCGCCACTGGAGGTACCTGGAGTTACCTACGATATTTACGCGGCCGATTCCTGTGCGTGGTTCCAATACAATCCCGTGTCAATGATTGGTCCGGCGTGGCAGATGGTGGCTGAGTATTCATCAGTTCAATGCTTTGACTACACCACCAACATCCACGCGGACACCTGGGCCATGGTTTTTCCTTCATGGTATAACACCTCGCTGACTTTTTGCGCTGCCTACGTCGCCACGGACGGCGGAGTCTTCTTCACCGGCGGGACAGCCTCGCCCCTGCCTGGAGCACCTCCAAGCTGCGCAGCGGGCAACTGGTATCCCGCACAGACAGGACTCCACGCCCTGGAAAGCCAAAGGATGGCGGTGATAACGCAAGGCTCACTGCCGTATTCTTCCTCCTTCCCCCTGGCCATTTACATGCCGACCGGCGACAACGATGTGTTCGTTGGTCGTCTCGGGAATTGCAATAAGGAGAAAGGCCATTCCGCAAGTTGTAGTTTCCCGCCCGCCGCCTGGCAAAACCTGAACGCCAGTGGCAACCACTCGCTGGGCGATGCCGGCTTGGTATTGGAAGATCCCTATTATCCGCAACAGGTGCTGGAAGTGCGCAACGGCAAATATGTGGCGGTGGACAATCCGCCTCTGCCGGCGGGTCCATCCACGACTGCCGGAACGTACACGGAGATTGTTGAACCGTCACCTCCGCTGCCAAAGGGCGCGCAATTCGATGCCGGCACGGGATCGGGAAGCGTGGTTGCGGTGCAAACCCTGCCGGGTGAGGATCCCGTTCTTCCCACCGACTATCTGGCGGTTCAGGATGACGACCCGCAGGTGTGGGAATCGAATCCGCCTGCGGGCTGCGATGCCTCCAAGCACGATCATCTTCTTCGCAACACCAGCGGCAGTCCGCCCAATGCAACAGCCTGGACGGATTTGTCAGACTTTTTTCTGGCTTGCGACATTGTGAAGGTTGAGCCCTCCGGCGGGCACCTGACTCCTGTCATTTATGTGATGACCAACCTTGCCCATGACCCAAGCTTGCCCAAGATCAGCTATCCCCCTCCCGAATCCGGTCAATCCTACGGCCCGCAGCAAATTTATCGCGGCGTGGTCGTCCCCACAAATGATGCGGCGGGATCAGGGAAGATCAAGAATTGGGTTGCGGTGATGGGTTCGTCGCCGAATCAACTCAAACAGGCCGATGAATTTTATGTGAACCCTTACGACGCCAGCGAGCTCTACGCCATCGATCTTAGCGACAAGGTCGTGAAGCACAGCAAGAATGGTGGAGCAGACTGGGTGGTGGATTCCACCCTCACCGATCTGGCCACCAATCACGGGGAATATGACATGGGTTGCTATAGCAGCGTGGGGCGGCCGAAGGAATCGGCCACCGACCCGTTTACCAATGTCTGCTCGCTGTCGGGAATGGCATTTGACCCTTTCTGGCCGAAGGCCCGAGCTGCTGCCATGCTTTACGGCGGCATCGCTTTCTCGCGCGATTCCGGCGTCCATTGGATTCCGCTGGAGGTCAACTACAACAATCATTTTCTGAGCGATAACCTTACCAGCGGGGTCGAGGATGTCTTCATCGACGCCGAAACGCAGCTTCCCGGCCTGCCCGCCAACGATCAGATTATTTACGCCGCGCTGCATGGCCAAAAACTCCTGCGGATTGAAGCCCCATTTCGCACCCTCGAAGCCGTAAATTTTGCCTATAATCCCTTCGGCACTCCCTGCGCCTCCAAGCCGCTGGGCACGGAGAAAGCCAGTCAGTGCATTTCCGTGGTCATTCCCACGCTCGGTCAAACCATCGAGCTTTATAAAGATCCCGACGGATTCTTCGAGGGCTCGGCGCTCTTCGACTTGTCCACACTTTCTTCCTCCACTCTCACTTACTACTTCGTGGTCAATGGAACGAAAACCGCGAGCGACACATATACCCTCAACAGCGTCGACAAATCGAATGGCGTGGCAATTGTTCCCTTCGCGCCGTAGGCGGGGTTGCAGCGAATTATGCTCTTGAGTCGATCTCCCGCACCGGTGGGTGATTTCACCCATAGGGATGCGAGACTTAATATGATTTCCCGCGGGCGGCGAACACAAGGTGTATTCCTTTGAGGCATTCCGCCAGAGGGCTGATACCATGGCCGCTCGATTGGAGTATAGTAGTGGCCAGCCTCGCTTCGAGAACATGGAGATGGGTCAAGGCACGCTGCCAGCCCGAACTCGCGGCCTGGGTGGATGGTTTCTTCCCGGTGTGCTGCTTTCATTCTGTCTACTCTCCTTAGGTTCAGCCGCCGCGCCGCAAAACTCCGACCTGCCGGAAGTTCAAGCTCACGAAGGCAAAAGTGACGACGCGAAGCCCTTCCAGATTCATGTTGAGCGCAATCTGGTGACGGTGAAGGTTGTGGTGCGCGACAGTAAGGGCCGACCCGTGAGCCATCTCGGTCAAGAGGAATTCCGCCTGTTTGACGAAGGCATGCCGCAGGAGATTCTGGGATTCACGGAGGAAACAAATCTTGCCAACGCGCCTGAAATTGCGCCCTCGGCGACGCCGGCTCCAACGGGGAGTACAGTAACGGTCCCGCCCGCACCTGCCAAGGCCTTCGCGCAACGCTTCGTGATTCTCTATTTCGACGATTTCCACTTGGCGACGGAAGGAATCGACCGCACTCGCACTGCCGCGTGGCGTTATGTGCTGACCGCGGTTCAGCCGCAGGACCGCGTGGCGATCTTCACTTCCACGGGAAAGGATCAGTTGGACTTCACGGATGACCGGCAGAAGCTCCATGATGCCCTCTTCAAGGTGTTGGCCAAGCCCCAATCGGCGCGAGGATCTTGTCCGGAGATAAGCGATTATGAAGCCTATGAGGTGACGCAACAGGTTCCGGACGCGTTGGCTGTTTTGCACGAAGAGGCCATTCAATGTGATTGTGACACGACGGACCCGAACGTGGATCCGTCGCAGGAGCGATCCGCCTTATCATTCCCCGTGGCCACCTCCTCGTGTAATGTCATCGCCAAGCAACGAGTGGAGAACGAAGCGGCCCAGATTTGGGACAGTGCCAAATTGATGTCCAAGTACTCGCTGGGCGGGATCGAGGGTTCTGTTCGCCGGCTCGCGGCCATGCCCGGTCAACGCACGCTGGTGTTGGTATCGCCTGGGTTCCTAACGCAAACGGCGGGGGATAAGATCGAGGACATCATCGACCGCGCGCTAAGGCAGGACGTGGTGGTGAGCGCCATCGATTCCATGGGCCTGGCGGCGCCAATGCCTCATGAACATGCCGGCGGCCGAGGTGACCTGGCGGCTCACCAGAAGATGATCGAATCCCGGGCGACGATATTTTCGGAGGATGTCCTGAACAGCCTCAGCGCGGCCACGGGCGGAATCTTTTTCCACGACAACAACGACTTTGGCGCGGGGTTCGCGCAAGCTGCGGAGGTGCCCGAGGCTTATTACGTTCTCACTTTTTCGCCGCCCGATTTGAAGCTGAATGGAAAGTTTCATTCCCTCAAAGTAACCCTCAACTCCCACGATGGATTCACGGTTCAGGCCCGGCGAGGGTACTTTGCTTCTAAAGACGCCATGTCCATGAATGTCTCGACCCAGGACGCGCTCGAGAAGGTCGTGTTCTCTCAGGAGGAAATTCACGGTTTGAGTGCTGAAGTGAACACCCAAATCAAAGCGGCAAGGCACGGCTCGCCCATGCTCGCCGTCGTCATCCACGTGGACGTCCACCAACTGCAATTCCGCAAGGAAGCGGACCGCAGCGTAGACAAGCTGACCTTCCACACCACGCTTTTTGATGACGACGGCAAATACATTGCTGACAAGGAAGCGTCACTGGACCTCCACCTGAAGGATGCGACGCTCCAAAGGCTCATGCAATTCGGCCTGAATGCCGTAACCAGCTTCCCAGTTCCGGCCGGAGTTTGCCGGGTGCGTGAGATTGTTTGGGATACGGAGTCGAAGGGAATCGCGGCGCTGAACTGCATCGCGCAGATGCCGGGCGAGCCAACGTCGAATGGCGCCCAGTGATAAACATTCAGGTTGAGGAGCAGCATCCCAAGCCGTGATTTCTTGCGCCCGAAATCTGATATGCTTTGGCGCGCGCGAGGATCACAATGATGGAATCTGGCCGCCGCCATTTCTTGAAACAATCCGCCGCATTGATTGCCATGGGAGGTACTCCGCCCGTGCTTGCCGAATCCGTCTCTGAGAGAATCGCCGAGGAATTCTCCGCATTTCAGGCACGTCGAAGGAAGGAGCTTTGGAGCCTGCTGGGCGACTTGCCCTGGAATCACCAACCCGGCCCCGCCGTGGTCCTGGCGACGGAGAAACACGATGGATATACGCTGGAGCGGCTGGTGCTTGACCTGAACGGCGTCGAGCCGGTTCCCGCCCTGCTGCTGATTCCGGACAAGCGCCCCGAGCGAGCCCCCGGGCTGCTCTTTATCCACTGGCACGCGGGAATGTACGACCTGGGCAAGGAACAACTCCTCACCGGCGTCAGCGTCCAGCCCGCGTATGCTCCGGTTTGCGCGGAAAAAGGGCTGGTGACGCTGGCCATTGACAGTTGGTGCTTCGGCGAGCGCAAGCATGATGAGAACGGCCAGGTGGGCGAGGAATCTACTTTCAAAGAGATGATCTGGAACGGGCGCGTGCTGTACGGAATGATGATGTTCGATGAATTCCGCGCCATGGATTACCTCGCTGCCCGCCCGGAGGTGGATGCCGGGCGGCTGGGCGTGCTGGGAATGTCCATGGGATCAACCAAAGCGTGGTGGCTGGCGGCGCTTGACCCGCACGTGCGGCTGTGCCTGGACGTCTGCTGCCTCACGGATTTTGAGGAGCTCATCAAACTCCACAATCTTTATCACCACGGGATTTATTACTACGTACCCTCCTTGCTCAAGCACTTCCAAACTGCGCAAATCAACGAACTTATCGTGCCGCGCGCGCATCTGAGCGTCAACGGCCGGCTGGACGAGCTCACGCCACCCGCCGGCGTTATAAAAATCCGCGATTACCTCTATCCCCTTTATCAGAAGTATGGAAAAGCCGAGGACTGCCACATCGAATTGTTTGAGTGCCCGCATCAGGAACTTCCCGTGATGCGCAAACTGATTCTGGAATGGATGGACGCCCACCTGGTGAAAGCATCTGGCAGTTAATCCCCCCAATGCATTCGGATTTTGGTTGCTAATTGCGGGAACCCCTTGAAAACCTTTGTTAAGCCTTCCGGTTAAGCCCCACTAGATATTGGGGTTAACTCGCTATTAAACCCCCGAATATTGTGGTTTTCCCTTTACAAGCCTCGCGGGGTGTGGTACACATCTGGTGAGGGATCGCCGCGCCAGGCTGCCAGGCCTCATTCGTGCGCCAAGGTGGGAGTTTGGACGAAATCCAATTACTTTGGACTTTGGATTCAAGACACGACGCGCAGACTTTCTCTCTTTCCTTTCCTCGTTCTCCAATCCGAAATCCAAAGTGGATAAAGGTGCCCTTTGTATAAGCTGAAAAAACTGGAACTTTTGGGATTCAAATCCTTCGCAGACCGCTCGCGGCTGGAGTTTGCGGATGGCGTTGCAGCGGTCGTGGGACCAAACGGCTGCGGAAAGTCCAACCTGTCGGATGCCATCACCTGGGTGCTGGGAGAACAGAGTGCGCGGCTGCTGCGCGGCGAGCGCATGGCCGACGTCATTTTCAACGGCACGGGCACGCGCCTGCCGACGGGAATGGCGGAGGTCAGCATGACTCTCATCGATCCCGAATACAACGAGGCGGAAGCGCGGGAAGAGTCCCCGGTAACCGAGGAAGCGGAGCTCACCACGGAGGAACGCGCGGAATTTCCGCTCGAAGCTCCCGGCAACGGCAATGGCCATGGGAACGGGAATGGTAACGGCAATGGAAACGGTAACGGCAACGGGACCAAGCCGCACAAAGTTTTTCACCGCTCGGGTGAAATCACCGTGACGCGCCGCCTGTTTCGCTCAGGCGAGAGCGAGTACCTGATCAACGGCGAAATCTGCCGCCTGCGCGACATTCAGGACCTCTTCATGGGCACCGGCCTCGGTCCGGAATCTTACGCCATCATCGAGCAGGGACGCATCGGGCAGATTCTCAGCTCGAAGCCGTCGGACCGGCGATTGATTCTGGAAGAAGCGGCGGGGGTCTCAAAATTTAAGACCCGCAAGCGCCTTGCGGAGGCCAAGCTGGAATCCTCGCGGGGGAACCTGGCGCGCATTACGGACATTTTGGAAGAGGTTGTGAAGCAGGTGAATTCGCTGAAGCGCCAGGCGTCGAAGGCGCGGCGCTATCGCGAGCTTCATGATGAATTGCGCGGCCGGTTGAAGAACGTCCTCACGTCACGCTTGAAGGTGCTGGAGGCGGAGTTTGAAAGGCTGAAGGGGGAACTGGCGCAGGCCCAGGAATCGTGTCTGGCAGCGGCGCAGGAATTGGAGGGAATCGAGCAGCAACAAAAACGCGCCACGGCGCACCATGAGGAGATGGAGGACCAACTCGTCCAGTGCCGCGAGCGCCTTTCCCAGGCTGAACTTGAGCAGGAACGCCTGCTCTCGCGCCTTGAACAGGTGAAGCAGCAAAGCGGAAACCTGGAGGCACGCACGCAGGAAGCCGCGCTTGAAAGCACCGACCTCCAAACCCAGCGCGCCGCCGTCGAGCAGCAGACGGTGGAGCATGGTCTGCAGGAGGAGAAGTTGCGGCAGGAATTCTCGGTGGCGAAGGAGACGCTGGCCCAACATTTAGCGCGGCAGGAGGACTTAAACTTCCAGCTGTGCGCCGCGGAGCAGGACATGGAAGCCTGCCGCCAATCCTTGCTGGCTGCGGTCGGTCATGCGGCGGAACTGCGCAACCAACTTGTGCAGGCGGAAGAGGCAGGCCTGGCCGTGGACCGTCAGGCGTCCCGCACGGATACGGAAAAATTGCGCATCGAGGCGGAGCACGCTCAGCTGGCGGCAGAGCTTGAGTCTTACCTCACGGACCATCGACGCGAAACCAGCACGCTCGCGGAGCTTGCGGAATCCCTCGCCCGGACCGCTCGCGACTTGGAAGACGCGCGCAGCCGGGAGCTTTCGCTGCGCTCGCAGCTTGAAGCCCTGCGCCGCGAATATTCCGGCAGCGCGGCGCGCAAGGAAGCGCTGGAGCAGTCGCTTGCCCGTCACGCCTACAGCACGGAGAGCGTGCGGCGCCTGCTTTCCGGCGAGATTCCGATGAATGGCCACGCCTTTCAGCCCATGGGCCTGCTCGCGGACTTTGTGGAAGTCTCCTCGGGTTACGAGGAAGTGGTGGAGGAATTCCTGAAGCAGGAGCTGGAATGCGTGGTTGTTCAGCAGCACGCGCAGGCGCGATCGGGAATTGCCTTGTTGCAGAGCGAGGGCACGGGCCGCTCCACCTTCTTTGTTACGCAATTGGCTTCCAACGGGCACTCGCACGGAAACGGCGACTCGCCGGTAGGCAAGGAACCCGGAGTGGTGGCCCCGGTGCGGGACTTCGTGCGGTTTGAATCCAAGCTGGGCTTGAACGGCGACATGGTGCTGCCCGCGCTCACCAACGCCTACGTGGTGGAGGATGACGCCGCCGCCGAACGCCTGGCGGGCGTTTATCCGGATTGCCATTTCCTGACGGCCTCGGGCGCGCATTACCACCATCGCATGGTTTCGGGCGGGAAAGGGTCAAGCGCCGGGCCGCTGGCATTGCGGCGCGATTTTCGCGAGCTCGAACGGCGGACCGCAGAGCTTGAGACGCAGATCAAATCGAGCGAGGCTGCGCTGGCGGGAGCCGAAGCCGAGGCAAAGGGCCTGGACGAGCAGCTCAAGGACCTCGCCGGTAGCAGAATGGAGGCCGAGAAGAAGGCAGTGGTGGCCGACGAAAAGCTTCGCCAGACGCGCGAGATCTGCGACCGCACGCGCCAGCAGCTGGACGCGCTGATCGCGGAGGCGGCAGTGCTGGTGCGGGAGCGCGCCGGTGTGGATGAACGCCTGGCCAACCTGCGCGCGGAACTTGAAGCCGCGGCGATCACCAAGACCCAGCGGGAAGAGGCCATTGGCGTGGCTTCGCAAAAAGGGCGTGAGATCCGCGTCGACCTGGACCGGCTGGCGCAGGAGATTGCGGACGCGCAATCCGCGGCGCGAGCTCTCGAGGAAAGGACCCGGGCGGCGGAGGCGGAGGCCGCGCGGCTGCTGGCGGCGGCGCAGGACCTTCAAAACCGCCTTGCCCGCCTCGCGCAGCAGGTGGAGGCCTGGCAGCAGGAACGCACCCGTTTGGCGCAGGAGAGTGAAGCTCACCAGGCGCGGTTGCAACAGCTTCAGGCGGAACTTGCCTCCGCGCGCGTGGAGCTGCGCGAACTGGAGGAGGAATCCCGCGCCCTCCGCACTGAGCGCGACGCACTGGGCCCGCGCGTGGACCTGGCGCGCGCGGAACTGGATGCCCGCCGCGAAAAACGCTCAGAGACGGAAGTGGCGATGGCGCGCGCCGAGTCCGACTTCCAGCACCATTCACAGCAATGCCGCGACGAATTGAACGCGGACCCCGCCGCGCTGCTGGCGGAATTGGCGCCGGAGGCAGTTCTGGCCGGCGAAGCCTTGCAGGTGGCCGAGGAAGAGTTGCGCCAACTGAAGGCGCGCATCGAAAACCTGGGGCCGGTGAACATGATGGCTCTCGAAGAGCTCCAGGAAGCGGAGGAACGATTCGAATTTCTCAACACGCAACGGCAGGACCTGCTGGCTTCGATTGAGGACACCGCGCAGGCCATCCGCGAAATCGATCAAGTGTCGAGGCAGCAATTTCTCGAGGCGTTCAAAGCCATCAATGCCTACTTCGCGGAATCATTCAAGGTCCTCTTCGGCGGAGGCATTGGTGAAATGCGCCTGGCGGACGAGAACGATCCCGACAGCGGAATCGACCTGGCGGCACAACCGCCCGGGAAACGATTGCAGAACGTGCTTCTGCTCTCCGGAGGCGAAAAAGCCATGGCCGCGCTGGCGCTGCTGATCGCCATCTTCCGCTACACGCCCAGTCCCTTCTGCGTGCTCGACGAGGTAGACGCGCCCTTGGACGAAACGAACATCGAACGCTTCACGCGCATGATTCAGCAGATGAGCCGCCACACGCAGTTCATCCTGATTACGCACAACAAGCGCACCATGGAGATCGCCAAGGTGATGTACGGCGTAACCATGGAAGAACCGGGCGTCTCAAAACTGGTTTCCGTGCGCTTTGACGCGCTGGTACCGGAGCCCGTCGGCGCCGTGGCCTGAGCGTCCGGCGCCGGACGGGCGGCTTTCTTACTTTGTCCGCAGCCGCATTTCATGCGGGTTTGAGCAACTCCAAATGTTGTGCGGCTAGTTTGCTCCTACCCCGCAGGAGGTAGTCCGCAGGAAAATTTCTGCCGCCCTTTTTTCATTGACATCGTTCCGCGTTGCTTTAGAATATCGGTCCGCTGAGCCAATATCTATGGTTTCCTCTCGACAAAGTGTACTGCTTCAATCCAACCTGACCGGCGTCAAGCTTTTTTCGCGGGGAAAGGTGCGCGACGTATACGATCTGGGCGATAAACTGCTGATCGTCGCCACGGACCGCCTTTCGGCATTTGACGTGGTGATGAACGAAGGCATTCCGGACAAGGGGCGAGTGCTGACGCAGCTTTCCTGCTTCTGGTTCAACCGTGTGAAGGGAGAGATTCGCCATCATTTCATTACCGCCCGCGTGGCCGAGTTTCCCCAGGAACTGCGCGCCTTCGCCGACCAACTGCAAGGGCGCTCGATGCTGGTTCACAAGACCAAGCCTTTTCCGATTGAATGCGTGGTGCGCGGGTACCTGGTGGGCTCGGGGTGGAAGGACTACCAAGCCACGGGAAGTGTGTGCGGCATCAAGCTGCCGGCCGGCTTGCAGGAAGCCTCGCGCCTGGAGGATCCCATCTTTACGCCGGCCACCAAGGCGCAGACCGGCCACGATGAAAACATCACCTGGGAAGGAATGGTGGAGCGCGTGGGAAAGGATGCGGCGGCAACTCTGCGCGACATGAGCCTGGACCTTTACCGCAAAGGCCGGGAGTTCGCCGCGAGCCGGGGCATCATCATTGCCGACACCAAATTCGAGTGGGGATTGAAGGATAATGAGCCCATTTTGATCGACGAGGTGCTGACCCCCGATTCGTCACGATTCTGGCCGGCCAGCGAGTACGCCGCCGGTAAATCCCAGCCTTCGTTTGACAAGCAATTCGTTCGCGACTACCTGGAATCCCTGCACTGGAACAAGCAGCCTCCTCCTCCGCCCTTGCCTGTTGAGGTGGTGGAGAAAACTGCGGAGAAGTACCGCGAAGCATACCGTTTGCTGACAGGAGTTTCCCTCAGTGAGGTGAGCCCGCAGTAGATTGCGAACGCGTCATGGCCACATGGAATTGGCTGGACTGCATTCTTGCCGCGATTGTCCTGGCTTCCGTTGTGTCGGCCATGATGAAGGGTTTCGTTCAGGAAATAATCTCCCTGGCGTCGGTGCTGGTGGGCCTGATCGTAGCGGCCGTATGGTATCAGCGCGCGGCGCTTTGGTTTGAAGACTTGTCCAAGTCGCATGATGTTGCCCTCGGCTTGGGATTTCTGGTCCTATTTCTCGGGACCTGCCTCTTGGGGGCGCTGCTGGCGCTGCTGGCGCGCAAGCTGATCAAGACTGTGGGCATTCAGTGGTTTGACCGATTTCTGGGCGGAGTTTTCGGTCTGGTGCGCGGGATTTTAATTGACGCCGTTCTGCTGATGGCCATGTTGGCTTTCGCGATCAAGCCCGACGCGGTCCAGCAAGCGACGCTTGCACCTTATGTAACCACCGGAGCGCGGGTGATTGCTTTCGTGATGCCCAGCACTTTGCGCGCCCAGTTCCATCTGGGGTTTGACAGGTTTCATGACGCACTGATTCAGCATGACAAGGGAATGGCCAAACCCTGAGCCCTAAGATTTGCAATTTTGATTGACCGGAGCTTTGCTGTGAAAGACCAACTTGAATCACTTGTGAACCAAATGATTGAGCATGGGATACTCTATCTCGATGCGGTTTCAGAGTTTGAAAAGCGCTTTATCAAGAAGATGCTGGAGACGAACAAAGGAAACCATTCCAAGACTGCCGCGGCTCTCGGCATCCATCGCAATACCCTCAGCCGCAAGGTGGAAGACCTAGGCCTTGACCACCGCCCCAAGCGCCGCGCCCGCCGCTGATCGCGAGTGACCACTGCCGCTGGATTCGCGGCCTTCATTTTGTCTACATACGAGAGTTCGGCGTAATCGGCTTCCTGGGGCCGCAGCTAATACATTGCTGTCGCGGGAGTGGACGCAGGGCGCCACGCGGGCGCCCCTGTTCCGAAGAGGCTATTTGCCTGAGCCGTGATGGGCGGGCCGTCCCTTGGCGGGCGGTTTGTCCGGAAGATCGGAAGTAACCTCGCCCACGAGGGTTAAGATCATGCTGGGAGTCGCGACGTAGGAGTCCAATGTCCCTTTGAAAAGCACCGAGTCATCCTTTGCCAAGTTCTTGACGTTTGGCTGGGTGGAATCCTTCAGCACAATGTCATATCCGTCCGACGATTTCGTATCAGGCAACACTGCGATATGAATCAAGAAAGTCTTGGGATCGTCGCCTTTCTCAACACTCTCTACCGTACCGCCAAAATTTGAGATGGGTTGGCCCTTGATGGCGTCCCATTGATTTTGGGCCGTCACGCCACCCAGTTTTAGCTGATAGGTCAGGTCGTTGAACGCATCCACCGTGTTGTTTCCGGTCTTGGCCGGCGGAGGTTGCACCTTGCCGACCGCAAAGCCGGCGGGTGGGTCTGACTGTGTTTTCGCCTGCGCCTCGATATCGGAAAGCCCTGTATCGGTCCCGTGATAGGCCAAATAGGTTTGGTTCAGGTATTTCTCCCAATCGGCCACATTGGGATCGTTTGCAGCTTTCGCCAAATCCAAAGCGCGTGAATAATACCATATGCCGTTATCGTCATCGGGGGGCGACGACAATAAATAAGCAAGCGCCAGCCGATAGACGGTGTAAACATCGCTGGGATTGTCCTGCTTTGCCTGCTTCAGATACTTGATGGCGTCGGGATAATTGGTTTGCTGGAGGGCAACGAACCCAACCGTGCCATTGAAGAGCGCGCGCTTGGCTTTGACGTAGGTATCGTATGCGTCCTGCGAAACGCTGGCAGGCTTTTGAAGTTTCTGGAGCACTTCCAACCCGTGCTGGGCGTTTGCCTGCGCCTGTGTGAGTTCGGTTGCCGCGTTCGGATCCTCCTTCTTATACTTAAAGGGAAAAACGTAGCTCAGGAAGGCCAGGGCGTCCAGATTGTTTGCGTCGGAGGACAAAACCTTCTTCGCCGCGTCGATCGCCTGGTCAGTATTCCCCTTCTTGGCATACACGGTCATTTCCACTGTGTACGCTCCCGAAATGAAATCGGATGTGGGGAATTTCTGAATAAATGCCTGGGCGAGAGCGATCTGCTTGTCAGGATCCTTCTCGTTAGCCATGGCACTGTATGCGTCATACTCATCCCGGCTCTTCCATTGCGGGCCGGAAGCGGCCTGGGGCGGCGCCTCGGCGGGGGTTGTCATGGTCAAAACGGAGGAATGGCTGGCTGATCCTGAGGGTTCGACCGCCATGGCGGCGCAGGAGAAACTGACCATCAAGGTGAGGGTCCAGAGCGCAGTGGTCTTCTTCATTGAACGACTACCTCATGGTGATTTTGTGAATCTTTGGTTAACTGTGCGTACCCGTCGCCGACAGAACGGGAGACCTGACGCGTCTCACACGCTGAAATGGTTCGTTGAACGGTCTGCGGTCCTTCGGGTGACTCTTTCCAAATATCAATTCTGAAGGGATTTTTCAAGTAAAATTTCATGTGGTCTTCCAACCCTGTCCGTTTTCCTCCTAGGTTAGATGCAAAAGGACCACCCCTCGGCGAAGCCGATACCGGATTTTTTTCGGTTGATGGGAGCCAACGTAAACGGTTGGAAAGCCACGTCGAAATTTTCGGAGTGAAGTCCGTTCATGATTTACGTGGCAATGCTTGCAACAACGCGCCTCTGCCTTCTAAAATCGCCGATGAATGAGAGACTTGTCACCTCGGGAACTGCTGGAACAGCGAGCCGAACTGGCGGAAGCAACCTCCTCACGCCGGGAAATCGAGACCCTGTGTAAGGAAACTGCCAAGGAGGTTCTGCTGGGCTTGGCGCGCAATCCCCATTTGCAGGAGCGCGACCTGCTTCGCCTTCTGGCACGCAAAGATCTTGCGCATGAAGTGGTTCGTGAGCTGGCGCTACACAAGGAAGTCCGCCGGAATTACACCGTTCAGCTTGCTTTGGTGAGGCACCCCAAGACTCCGCGGCTCGTCTCCGTTCCGCTGATGAAGTTCCTGTACGTGTTTGACCTCCTGCGCGTAGCCCAAACGCCCGCCGTTCCCACCGACATCAAAATGCTGGCGGAAGAGACCATTCTGAAGAAAATGGAGGGAATGCCGCGCGGGGAAAAGATCTCACTTGCCCGGCGAGGCACGGGGCGCCTTGCCGCCAGCCTGCTGGCAGAGCCCGACCTCGAATTGATCCGCGCCGTACTCGACAACCCCAGCCTGACGGAAGGGAATTTGCTCAAGGTGCTCTCCCGCGATGGGCTGCCCGCGGTGATCGTGGAACAAGTGGCCCAACACGAGCGATGGTCGCATCACTACCATCTGCGCCTCGCACTGATTCGCAACCCGCTCACGCCATTTTGCCGCGTGCTGGCTTTCCTACCGGATCTCGCGATCACAGATTTGCGCGATATCTGCCTCGACCATCGCATGCCTGACTCCGTGCGCAAATATATTGAGGCTCACTGTGCGGCCCGCCTAAACAAGCAGCGCCAGATTCCCCCCGCCAGTGTATAGTTTAGGGTAACTTTGGACTCTTTCGGAGAGCTATGAGACCCGACATCGCCGGGCGACTTGCCGAACCTTTGCATTTTCCTCCGTCTCGACGGGAAACCGGCCCGCTTTCTCCGGTCGAAGCGCTTCCCCCGGCGTGGAATGAAACGGTCCGTCTGCTTTTCCGCCCCTTCGTCGGGCGGCGCTGGATTTCACTCAGTCTGGTGTGCCTGTTCCTGGGCGGGGGTGCTTCGACCGCAGCGTTCCAGTGGAGCTTCAGTGCGCTGCCCGTGGACCTGCATCCCACGGACCTGCTTCTACGTTTTCGGGGAGTGTTTGCCCAACACCTCATCTTGATTGTTCTGGCCGTTGCCGTCAGCCTCGCTCTGGTTTTGGGCGTTATCTACGCACGCTGTGTAATGCGCTTTGTGCTCGTGGAGGCGGTCATTCAGCATGATGTCGCGATTCGCGCCGAATGGAAGAGCCTGAGGTCCGCAGGCCGATTGTACTTCCTTTGGCTGGTGGGGGTGGTAGGTTCCATCCTGGTGCTGGTCTCCGCGGTCATGGTCGTTTCGATTCGTTATCTGAATTTCCTCCATTCCTCGGGCCATCCCTCCTGGATTGCCTCGATGCTTCTGGTCAGCGAATTGACAGCGGTGGTTCTGGTGGGTTTGGGAGTCGCCATCGGCATAACGCTGACGGATGATCTGGTTGCGCCAGTCATGTACGCCCGCCACGTCTCTCTCCCCGCTGCGTGGGGGGAGGTTTGGGGAATCTCTCGCCGCGATCCCGGTATGTTCCTCTTTTATGTAGTGTTGCGATTCGCCGCGTCGATGGGTATCAGCATTATTGTGCTCTTCGTTCTGTTCCCGGTGTTGATGGGGCTTTCTTCCGGAGCGCTGGTCACTGCGGCGCTTGTCATTTTCACCTTGCGAGCTTTCGGATTGGCGTGGGTTTGGAATCCCCTGACGGTTTTCCTTGGCATCGTTGCCCTAAGCGTCTTTACTGGCTTGCTTTTTATCCTCCTCAGCGTAGTGGGAATGCCGGGCCAGGCCTTCCTGCAAAATTACGGTGTGCATTTCATTGCCTCGCGAGTACCTGCTTTGGAGGATCTGTGTCGCGCCGCGTCTCATCGCCGTCTGCGCGGTTGACTTTGGCTCTACATTTGCACGCGCACCATTTGCCGGTGGAGTTGGCGCACCTCTGAAAAGGAAAATTCGTGTGTTCCGCGGCAGGAAGGGAATGGTTCGGCCATGTTGTCCCGGTGATGATAGAATTTGGGAATATGGCGGGCAAGGGTGCTTTCGCCTCGGTTTGCGCATTTGTGCTTTGGCTCGGGGGTTGTCCCAGGCGCCAGGGTCCGGCCAGCGTTGTGGTTTATGTGCCGGCGCAGGCTATCGCGCCTACAATCACCGCCAACCCTTCCGAAGTAATGGTGATCGAAGAGCCTGCTCCCCCACCCGCGCCCGAATCCACTCCTCCGCCCGCCTCGCCGCAGCCTGCCACGCGCCCACGGCCCACCCGTCACGCGCCGGCTACTGCGGCCTCCGAGCCTGACGACACCACTCCGCCCGATATTCCCGAGACGCCGCCCGCCGAAGTTCCCGCCCTCGAACCGCAGGAAAGCTCAGCGCAGGAAATTGCTCTTCGCGATGAGGTCCTGCGCTTGCAGGAGAATGTCCGCCAGCGCATGAGCCGCCTGAACCCCGCCCGACTTTCCGCCAACGAACGGAAGACGCTCGACGATGCGAACACTTTTCTGTCGCAGTCCGTTCGGGCGTTCGAGAGCGGCGATTTCCAGCGGGCTTTCAATCTCGCGCGCAAGGCCTCCCTGCTGGTCGCAGCTCTGGAATGAGCCGCACGCGTCGGCCGATTGCCGGGCAAGGCACTCCCTTTCCTGCGGAGATTTGCAACCCCTCGCCTTTGACGCCCCGCCAATTCTTGGCAGCGCAGAACGCGCCTCCCTTGATATGATACGTCTCCGCAAAAAGGAGAGCCGATGGCAGACTTGGGAGCGGTGGTCATTACGGGGGCATCAACGGGAATCGGCGAAGCCTGCGCGCTGCACCTGGACACACTGGGATACCGGGTCTTCGCCGGGATTCGCAAAGCCGCGGACGGCGATTCGCTACGCCGGCGCGCTTCCGCGCGGCTCACTCCTATTCGTCTGGATATCAGCGACGAAACGGAAATAACAGTCGCGGCGCGAAATGTCACGGACGCGCTGGGCGGCGCGCGACTGGCAGGATTGATCAACAACGCCGGCATCGTGGTGAGCGGGATGCTGGAGTTTCTTCCGCTCGATGCTCTCCGTCGCCAGTTGGAAGTCAACGTGATCGGCCAGATGGCCGTCACCCAGGCCTTTCTGCCCAGCCTGCGCAAAGCGCGCGGCCGGATCGTGAACGTCGGCTCCATCAGCGGCCTGATTTCCGGACCGTTTACAGGCGCTTATTCCGCCTCCAAGTTTGCGCTGGAAGCGCTCACGGACTCGCTTCGCCTGGAACTGCGGCCGTGGAATATTCATGTGTCGATTGTGGAGCCGGGATTCATTCACACCCCCATCGTGGGCAAAGCCATGGCGGCCGCGGACGTGCTGCGCGAGCAGCTTCCCGCTGAGGCCCTTCAGTTGTACGGTCCCGCCGTGCGCTCGGTGCGTGAAGCGACCGAAGCGGAAGCGGCCAAGGGGGCATCCACCGAAGTGGTGGTGAAAGCCGTGGTGCATGCGCTCGCCGCCCGCCGCCCGCGCACGAGGTACGTGGTAGGCAACCAGTCGGCTATGCAGATCCGGTTCGCCCGCGCCCTGCCGGACCGCTGGCGCGATGCCCTGATCTCCCGGCGCCTGGGTTTAAAGTAGGAGACCACCCATGCCGCTCTACTTTTCAGCTCACACCACGGCTTGCCTTACTAAGCAAGCCTTGAAGGAGTTGATGCTCAATCTTGTGAATACCAGAGAAGTTAAGGTGCGACGCTGCCTCGCCAGCCAGATTGGCGGCCGGCTGCTGACGGAAATCGAAGCGCCGGATCAGCTCACCCTGGAGAAATTTTTCGAATCCCGGCTCATCAAGTATGAATGGATTATGCGCATCGATCTGGATGTGCAAGCCGGTGCTCTTACCGAATTTTGAGGAAGGCTGATGACAATTTCCGACCTCCTGTTCGGCAAGCCGCTTCGCTCCTCGGAAGAAGCGGGAGAGAAGCTGGGACCCGTCGGCGGCCTCTCCGTCTTTGGGCTTGATGCTCTCAGCTCCGCCGCCTATGGGCCGGAGGCGGCCCTTACGCTGCTGATTCCGCTGGCCGCGGCGGGAATTGCCTATATCGTTCCCATCACCACCTGCATTGCCATTCTCCTGGCCATCGTCTACTTCTCGTATCGCCAAACGATTGAAGCCTACCCACTCGGGGGCGGCTCCTACACGGTGGCTCACGAGAATCTGGGGACCTTTGCCGGGCTGCTGGCGGCCGCGGCGCTCATGATCGATTACATTCTGACCGCGGCGGTGGGGATATCCGCTGGTGTGGGCGCGCTGGTTTCGGCTGTGCCGTCGCTCGAGCCACACACGTTGATGATTTGTCTTGTGATCCTGGTGATCATTACGCTGGTGAATCTGCGGGGCGTTCGCGAAACCGGCGCCGTATTCATCATTCCTACCTACGCGTTCATCGGAACTCTGTTGTTCACCATCCTGCTCGGGGTGGTGAAGACGCTGGCCACGGGAGGCCATCCCGTGCCCATGGTCGCTCCGCCGGTTTTGCCTTTGACCGCGGCCGTGGCCGGTCCGTGGCTGTTGCTGAAGGCATTTTCGAGCGGCTGCACAGCCATGACCGGCGTTGAGGCGGTGAGCAACGGAGTGCAAGCCTTCCGCGAGCCGGTGGTGAAGTCTGCACAGCGCGCACTGACCGCCATTATTGCCATTCTCATTGTCATGCTGGGCGGGGTCGCCTATCTGGTCCGCTCCTACAACATCGGCGCCACCAATCCTGGGCAGGCCGGATATCAGAGCGTGCTTTCCATGCTGACCCTGGCGGTGGCCGGGCCTGGCATTTTCTACTACATCACGATGGGCTCCGTCCTGCTGGTCCTGTCCCTCTCCGCCAACACCGCATTTGCGGACTTTCCGCGATTGTGTCGCGCCGTGGCGGAGGACCGCTATCTTCCCCACGGATTCGTGATACGCGGAAGGCGCCTGGTGTACACGCAGGGGATTTGGGTGCTGGCCATCTTGTGCGGGGGCCTGCTGATCCTGTTCGGCGGGGTCACTGA
>JASHTZ010000022.1 GCA_030040295.1 Terriglobia bacterium
AGATTTTTCTTCTCTTCGGCTGAGAATGGCATGTGTTGCGGGTCCCGCCTTTCATCGTACCGAAAAGACCCCTCATCCCAACTCCCCTCCCCCTCTTCCCTCTCCCCAAGGGAGAGGGAAGAGGGGGAGGGGAGTTGGGATGAGGGGTCTTTTCGGTACGATGAAAGGCGGGACCCGCAACACATGCCATTCTCAGCCGAAGAGAAGAAAAATCTCTGCACGCAGTATCGAAGCCTCCTGCTCGACGGCATCGCACCGTTTTGGCTGGAACGCGGAATTGATCGCGAGTACGGAGGAGTGCTCTCCTGCATGAGCGAAGACGGCAAGGTGCTGAGCGGCGACAAATTCATCTGGTCGCAGGCCCGTTCGGTCTGGACGTTCTCGGCTCTTTATAACCGCATCGAGCCGCGGCGGGAGTTTCTTGACGCGGCGAAAAACTCCGTGCGATTCCTCCTGGCACATGGCCGCGATGACCGTGGGCGCTGGGTCTATCATACCGGCCGTGAAGGACATCCCGTCGAGGGCGCAACCAGCATTTACGCCGATTGTTTCGTCATCTACGGGCTCAGTGAATACTACCGCGCCACACGCGATGATCTGGCTCTTTCGGCGGCTGTTCAATCGTTTGATCGCGTGGTCCGCCGCATCGAAGAACCTGACTTTAACGAAACCATGCCCTACCCCATGCCTCCCGAATGGAAAAATCACGGCATTCCGATGATTATGACGGAGGTTTCTCACGAATTCGCGCAAACCCTGGGCGACGATCAAGTGGAGAGACTGGCAGTCCAATACGCGCACCGAATCATGCAGCATTTTGTGAAACCCGAGCGGAAGGTTTTGTTGGAATATTTGACTCGCGATTACCGGGAGCTTCCACCGCCCGCGGGAACCTTCGTCATGCCCGGGCACGCCATTGAATCCATGTGGTTTGTGCTGCATGTCGCCTGGCATCATCGGAATCAGGATTTGATCCGGAGGGCGGCGGAAGTCATCCGCTGGCATCTGGAATTTTCCTGGGACGATGAGTGGGGCGGCATGGTTTTGTCGCGCGATATCGCGGGAGGTGAGCCCTTCCTTCCGCACTCGCAGAAGAAGCTCTGGTGGCCGCACACGGAAGCGCTGTACGCTACGCTTCTGGCATATGAATTGACGGGCCAGGAATGGTGCCGGGAATGGTATCAGAAAGTGGCGGATTGGGCGTGGTCGCATTTCCCCATGCCCAATTGTGGCGAGTGGTATCAGCGCCTCACTCGCGAGGGCAAACCCACCACGGAGGTCATCGCCCTGCCGGTTAAAGACCCCTTCCATTTGCCGCGTGCAGCCATTCTGATTGTCCAACTGATGAGCGAGCGCGCCAGACTAGATGGAACGACATAAGTGTTTGCGCATTTGGCTGTAGCGGCGGTCTATGACCGCCGGTCGGCGCTCGCCCTGCGAACCAAAGCCATCTTCGGGCGACGGGTCGTAGAGCGCCGCTACAATTTATAGCGCTCTGTGTAGAATGATCAAACTTCCCAAGCTCCCGTGGTTGATCGCTGGAATGTTGTTCTTCTCCACGCTCATCAATTACACCGCACGCCTCACCCTCTCCGTAGTGGTGGGGGATATCCTTCGCGCGTTCACGATGACGGAGAGGGATTACGCCCAGATCGTGAGTCTTTTCCTCGGCGCTTATGCGGTGATGTACGCGGGCTCGGGATATGTGGTGGACCGCTTGGGAGTGCGTCGCGGATTCGGACTGTTCGTATCGGTTTGGTCCGCATTCCAGGCACTGAGCGGTTTGGCCTTGGGAAAGTGGTCTCTGGCGGCAACGCAATTCGGGCTGGGGCTCGCCGAGCCGGGCAATTTTCCGGCAGGAGTCAAAGCCGTCCACGAGTGGTTCCCGCCCCATCAGCGCGCTGCGGCGGTGGGTTTGTTCAATGCCGGTTCGTCACTGGGAGCAGCGCTCGGCGCGCCTGTGGCAGCCTTCATGACAGTTCGCTACGGATGGCGGTCGGCATTTTTCTTCACGGGCGGCCTGGGGTTCGTCTGGTTGGTTTTGTGGCTGATCATTTGCCCGCGGCCGCACACCGCGCGCTGGCTCGCGGCCCGCAAGGAAAGCGGTCTGGAGGCGACGCGGGCTGAGGCTTCCGGAGCGGAGGCGCGAGCCAACAAACCTGATACTCTCCGCCTTCTCCTCTCGCGCCCCTGCTACGCGCTAATCCTGGCGCGCTTCTTCACTGACCCCGTCATCTACTTTGTCATTTTCTGGCTTCCCAGGTACCTTGAAACCGGAAGAGGATTTGATATCGCCGAGGTTGGAGAGTATGCGTGGGTGCCGTTCTTTTTCGGCGGCATGGGATACATTGTCGGTGGGTGGCTATCAGGACATTTGATGCGCGCCGGCTGGGTCCTTCCGCGCGCAAGAAAGGCCGTTATGCTGATGGGCGCGTGCTTGATGCCCGCAGCGATCCTCGCTCCGCGCGTGCCCACGGCGGCCCTGGCCATTGCTGCGATGTGCTTCGTAGTTTTCGGCCACGCGCTGTGGATCTCCAGCCTCATGACCTTGCCGGCCGATTTGTTCAAGCCGCACGAAGTGGGAACCGGCGCCGGTTTCTCCGGAATGGGCGGCGGCATCAGCGGAATCATCGCCACGCTTTGCACCGGTTACGTAGTGACGCGATTTTCTTATCAGCCGATTTTTCTCCTGGCCGGCCTGCTGCATCCTTTCACGATGGCATTGGTTTACTGGCTGCTTCCCGACCGGGATTTTCCCGAAGCACAGCTCACGGTGGCGGCTTCGTTTTGAGAGACATAAGCCTGATTATCTGAGGCAAAAATGGCGAAGCGACCCGTGCGAAACCTCCAAATCGGCAAGGCTCGCGTCGGCATTTATCCAACCCCGCGGGAGACAGGCGAAGCCGCAGCCCAGGAGGCGGCGGAAATCCTTCGCGGCGCGCTGGCGCAACATGGCTCGGCACGCATTATTGTGGGAACGGGAAATTCACAGCTCGACATGGTCAACGCGCTCGTC
>JASHTZ010000153.1 GCA_030040295.1 Terriglobia bacterium
CGTGGCGCCTTCGTGGCGATTTGGGAATTGAGACAAGGCCGCTGAACTTCGGGCCATACATGCAACGGACCACCAACGACGGATAAATGACACCTTACTTATGAAAATCCTTGTTGCTGACAGTATTTCGGAACACGCCGTGGAGCTTCTACGCGAGCAGAAATCCTGGGACGTGGTCTTCCTGCCGAAGAAGGCGGGAGCGAAAGTGGAAGATGAGATCATTGACGCTGACGCGCTCGTGGTGCGCAGCGCCACCAAAGTTACCGCCGAGCTGCTGGGCAAGGCGGGGCGCCTGCGGGCGATTGGGCGCGCCGGCGTGGGCGTGGATAATGTGGACCTGGACGCTGCCACCAATAAGGGCGTGGTGGTGATGAATACTCCGGGAGGCAACGCCGCAAGCGTGGCCGAACATACCCTGGCGCTGATGCTGTCTATGGCCCGGCGCATTCCCCAGGCGGATGCCTCCATGAAACAGGGCAAATGGGATAAGAAAAAACTCGAAGGGATGGAATTGCGCGGAAAGACTCTGGGCTTGATCGGCCTTGGCCAAATCGGTTCTGCGGTGGCGCGGCTTGCCAAGGCTTTTGAGATGCAGATTGTCGCCTACGATCCCTTCGTTCCCTCGCTGCGTGCCGCCGAGTTGGGGGTGCAGTTGGGTCCGCTCGAAGGAGTGCTGAAGTCCGCGGACTTCGTCAGCCTGCACACCTCCGCCACGCCCGAAACGCGCCACCTGATCAACGCGCGCACGCTTGCGTTCGCGCAGCCCGGCGTGCGCATTGTGAACTGCGCGCGCGGCGACCTGATCAACGAGGCGGACCTGCTGGCGGCGATTGAATGCGGCCTGGTGGCGAGCGCGGCCCTCGATGTCTTTGAGACCGAGCCGCCCACGGATTCAAAGCTCGTGCGTCATCCCAATGTCATCACCACGCCGCACATCGCAGGCTCCACCGAGGAAGCGCAGGAAATCGTGGGCATCCGCATCGCCGAACAAGTGCGCGACTACCTGCTGACAGGAGTGGCGCGCAGCGCCGTCAACCTTCCCCCGGTTTCTTCCGAGGAAATGAAGAAGCTCGAGCCCTACATCCAGCTCGGCGAGAAGCTCGGAGCGTTCCTGGTGCAGATTGCAGGAGAAAGAATCCGCGAAGTAAGAATCAGTTACGACGGCGGCCTGGCGGAAATGAACACGCACCTGGTTCGAAACGCGGTGCTGAAAGGAATTCTGGCACCCGCGCTTTCGCAGCAGGTGAATTTGATTAACGCCGGATCGCTTGCCCAGCAGCGCGGGGTAGAGGTCGCGGAGTTGCGTAGCGCCCGGCGCGCCACATTCTCCAATTCATTGGGAATCGCCCTTTACACGGAGGGCGAACCCGCGACGGGCGTGGGCGTGGTGGGGCTTCGGGGAGCGTTGCGCATTCTGGGCCTGAACGATATTGATATCGAAGCGCCTCTGCGCGGCATCATCCTTTTCATCCGCAATCAGGACGTTCCAGGCGTGATCGGCCGCGTGGGCACAATCCTGGGCAATCACAAGATCAACATCGCAACTTTTACGCTGGGACGCAGCACGCAAACCCAGGAAGCCATCGGCTTGGTCAATGTCGATCATCGCATGTCCGACGCCGTGCTGGAGGAAATTCGCGCCATTCCCGCCGTGCGCACGGCGCGAGTGGTGGAAGTCTGAAATTATACAGAGCGACATAAATTGTAGCGGCGCTCTACGAGCGCCGACCGGCGGTCATAGACCGCCGCTACAGCCAAATACGGAAACACTTATGTCGTTCCATATAGTTTTCAGTGGTCGGCTTTCAGTAAGGGCCCCAAATCCGTCACGCCTATTCTTTACGATTGCAGATAATCGATGGAGATATCGCAGCGTCCATAACACGGAGCACGGTGCATGGCCGTCTGGGTTTTCAAAATCAACACCAAACGCGGGTGGGAATTCGATCAATACTTTCGCAGCCGCATCCCCGGCGTTTACGAGATGGGCGACGAGGGCTGGATTCGCAGCGCCTCGAGCCTGCGCTTCCTGCGTGAAGAAGTGAAGCGCGGCGACTTGTTTCTCTGCTACGAAACCGATCGCAAGCAAGTGGTGGGAGTGGCGCGCGCCGCCTCCCACGGCCGGGACGCCGGCCAGGGCTCACTCATCGATTTTTGCCCGCCACGCCAGGCCGTGCGGCTCGAAAATCCCCTTAAGCGCAAACCGGACCTTGACCACATTCTCGCCTTCAGTCCGCAACGCGGGCGCGGCACGGTGCAAAGAATCGACGCCGATGAGTTCCGGCGCCTGCGCCGCATTATGCTGAAAAAGAATGAAGGTCAAAGAAACCAATTAACGCGACTGCTGCAAGGGGAGTAGTAATTTCCTCGCTTGGGATCATGCCATCGCGGCCGCTTTCGGTGCGGCACGGCCTTCCTTCCAGATTTCCAGATAAGGTTTTAACCCCTCCATCAGGGCGCGGAATTGCGGAAAGTTGAGCGATTGTGCGCCGTCGCTCATGGCCTTTTCCGGGCAGGGATGCACTTCCACAATCAAGCCATCCGCCCCCACAGCCACCGCCGCTTTGCAGAGTGCGGGCACTAGGCTTTGGCGCCCGGCCGCGTGGCTGGGGTCAACGATCACCGGCAGGTGCGTGAGTTCATTCAGCACCGGCACGGCGGAAATGTCACAGGTGTTGCGCGTGGCGGTCTCAAAGGTGCGGATTCCGCGCTCGCACAGAATCACCTGGGAATTCCCGTGGGCGGTGATGTACTCGGCGGACATCAGAAGCTCGCGAAT
>JASHTZ010000154.1 GCA_030040295.1 Terriglobia bacterium
CGCGCCGAAGCGCCGGGTTTCAGCAGTCAGGTAAGTTCACAGCTTGAGGTTACAAGGACGCGGACGGTGACGGTCGACCTCGTCCTGCAAATTGGCACGCTGCGCCAGCAAATTGTCGTCTCCGACACGGGAACCAGTTTGCCGGAGTCACAGGTGGGAGCATCCGTGACGGTTTTGGATCAATCGGAATTGAGCGCCTTCAACAAGCTCGACCTGCTTGACGCACTTCGCCAGGTGCCGGGACTCGCCGTCGTACAAACGGGTGAGCGGGGAGGCACAACTTCAATCTTCGCGCGCGGCGGCAACAGCGAATTCAATAAAGTCCTGATTGACGGCATTCCGGCCAACGACATCGGCGGGGCGGTGGAGTTCGCCAATCTTTCCGCGAGCGGTGCGGATGAAGTGGAAGTGTTCCGCGGAGCTAACAGTGTTCTTTATGGCGCCGACGCTTTGGGAAGCGTGATCCAAATCACAACTCGCCGCGGTACTACTCCGATGCCCGAGCTGACGTACGCCCTCGATGGTGGAAATTTCAACACTCTCCGTCAGGAAACATCCATAGGGGGCATCTTCCACCGGTTCGACTATTTCGGCGATTTCATGGACTACCAGACCCAAAACAGTCTGCCCAACAACAGTTTCCACAACGAGACCCTTTCCGCAAATGTTGGGTGGAAGGCAAATCAAACGACCGACGTGCGTTTCACGCTTCGCCATACGGGGACGGGCCTTGGCGATTCCAATGCTCTCGCGTTCTACGGCATTCCCGATGATGCCTTCCAACGTGAGCCGGAAACGTACATGGGAGTCAAGGTACAGAACCAGACCACCAGCCGGTGGCGGAATTCCTTGCAACTCACCTCGACGCAGCTTCGTTACAGCTATGACGAGCCCGAACCGGTTGGCATACCCTATCTGGGTAACTACGTCGGTGATCCGGTTACCATTTGCGGCGCGAATGGATACTGCGCCAGCGGCCAGGCGATTCTGGATTACGGAGTCGCAAACGGCGGCATCTATCCCAACCTTTTCAATTCCCACACGGCCGTGCAATCCCTCTATGCTTTGTCGAGTTACGACTTCAAGCCGGATGTCAGCGGCAGTGCGGGCTTTTGGTACGACCACGAGAGCGGTTACACCAATTCCGACGGATCATTGACTCCGACCTCTCGCAATAACTATGGCGGTTTCCTGGAAGCTCACGGCAGCCTGGGTCACCGCGCTTTCGCCACGGCAGGAGTGGGTCTTGAAGACAATGCAGTGTATGGCTTTGCCGCCACACCACGGGTTTCCGCCGCCTACTATCTGCGGCGCCCGGCCTCGAACTCATTCTTCAATGGCACGAAACTGCGCTTCAATTTCGGCACTGGGATTGACGAGCCGAGCATTCTCAATCAAAGCTTGTCGCTTTACAATCTGCTCCAGACGCTTCCGGACGGACCGCAGCTTATTTCCCAATACCATGTTGCTCCGGTTGGTCCCGAACGAAGCCGGGACTTTGACGGGGGAATTGAGCAATTCATTGCAAACGGCCGGGTACGTGTTGGGCTCACGGGTTTTCACGAGAACTTCTTTGACTTGATTGCCTACGTGGCCAACAATCTGCTTCCGGAACTCGGTGTCCCGGCATCCGTTGCTGCTGCGGTGCCGCTCGGCGCCTCCATCAATTCGGATTCCTACCGCAGCCTGGGAACCGAATTGGAGTTGGAGGCACGTCTCAACAACAAACTGCGCCTGCAAGGCGACTACACATACACCGATGCCGTCGTAACTCAATCATTCGCAAGCAGCGCCCAGACGCCCTCTTTCAATCCTGCGTTCCCGAACATCGCAATCGGAATCGACTCGCCGCTGATCGGGGGACGGCCTTTCAGGGTGCCGCGGAATTCCGGCAATATGGCGGTCATCTATGCCCAACGGCGTTTCGGGCTGTCGGCGACGGGTTATTTCGTGAGCCGGTCCGATGACAGCACCTATCTGACGGATGAAAACTACGGAAATACTCTGATTTTGCCCAACCGCAACCTTCTGAACGCCTATCAGCTTGTGGACTGGAGCGGCTGGCTGGATGTCCATCGCGGGGTCACGTTCTATGCCGCCGTCAGTAATCTCTTGGATGAGCATTACGAGGGTGCATTCGGCTATCCCGCACTGCCCCTCAACTTCCGTGCGGGCATCCGAATCACGATTGGCGGTGAGGGATGGAGGAGGAAATGACCGGCCGTCCTCAGGGAAAGGGGGCCACTACCCCCCGGCAACGCCGCACCGTTGAGGACCTGTCGTGACGGGCGCCCAAGTTCTCCTGGCATATGCCGCTGACCTGTTGTGCGGGGATCCCCTCTGGCTGCCGCACCCGGTGCGACTCATCGGCTTTGTTGCAACCTCAGCCGAGAAACTATGCCGGAGAATGGCAAGCGCTCCGCCCGCAATGCTCGCGCTCGGATCCCTCGTTGCCCTGGCGATTCCGGCGGGTGCTGCAGTTTCCACATGGATTTTGCTTAAGGAAATTTCCCGAGTTTCCGTATTGGCGGGATGGGGCGCGGCCGTCGCCATCGCCTATAGCACACTTTCTGTGCGAAGCCTTGATGAAGCTGCGCGGGGCGTGATCAATCGTTTGAGCCAGGCGAAGATTACCGAAGCTCGAAATGCCCTGGCGATGATCGTGGGGCGCAACACCCTGGCATTGGATGAGCCGGAGATTGTGCGAGCCACCATCGAAACCGTTGCGGAGAATACCTCCGACGGGGTTGTGGCGCCGCTCTTCTACCTGATGATTGGAGGCGTTCCGGCCGCCATTGCCTATAAAGCGATCAA
>JASHTZ010000023.1 GCA_030040295.1 Terriglobia bacterium
CCGGTGATGAGCACCAAAGATATATGGCCGTCAGAATTCATGCTTATGGTTTTCTCCTTGTCTTGCTCGGAGCTTTTTCGGGTTCAATGCGCCCATATGAGTCACTGAGTCAATTGCTTCCGCTCACTGGAGGAGGTCGGACTCCGGCGACTTCAACCACTGCGCCAGAGATATGGCCTTTCGGTCGCGGTCGGAGATTTGCGGGTCGGAAACAGGCCACTTGACTCCGATATCCGGATCATCGAACCGAATCGCTACGTCAGTGCTCGAATTGTACAGGGCCGTGGTTTTATATTGTATCTCTGCCCAGTCCGAGAGCACGCAGAAGCCACGAGCAAAGCTGGCGGGCGCCCACATCTGCTTTTTGTTCTCGGCAGAAAGCTCCGTTCCCCACCATTTGCCCAGCGTCGGAGACCCCTTGCGGAGATCCACGGCCACCAGGAAGGCGCAGCCGTAAGTAACTCGCATCAGTTTGCCCATGAGAGGTTGATATTGAAAGTGCAGCCCGCGCACAACATTCTTCCGCGAGCGCGAGTGGTTGTCTTGCACGAAGGCGGTGGGCAGGCCAAGGGCTCGGAATTGGTCTTCACGGTAAGTCTCCATAAAAAAGCCGCGTTCGTCCTCGAAGATTTCAGGCGCAACCACAATGATTTCGCCGAGGTGAGTGGATTCCTTTCTAATTTGCATAATCGCAGCCAGGCTTCCTGGTTAGCACCTTTCGGTAGAACTTGCGCCAGCAGCCGCGACACTTGAATGCGTGAGCGTGGCGTTCTCCCCAGCGGCCAGCCGGAGAAAAAATTCCTCGTAGAGGTCGGCGATCCCTTCCCAGTCATACTTTTTTCTTATCCGTTCCGGTGCCCTCCTACTGTAGGCCTCGACCACGTCAGCGTGAGCTTCAATGTGCTGGAGCTTGAGCAGCAAGTCGTCCGCTTCGCGCTCAAAATAGATGCCATAATCGCCAAGAACTTCCGCATTGGAAGGAGTATTGAGCGCGAGCACGCAATTCCCACAGCCCAGAGCCTTCAGCAGGGAAGGGTTGGTGCCTCCCGCGCTGTGGCCATGAACGTAGGCATAGGCTTGGCAGTGCAGCTCCCTCATGTGGTCAGGGTTGGAAACGTGTCCCAGAAACCGCACGCGCGGATCCTTGGTTTGCTTCAAGCGCTCCACAAACTCGCTGCGGTAATTGGCATCTCCCGCAATGGCCAGCAAACGATCACTGTTCAGCCGTCCAAAGGTCCGAAGGATCAAATCCGCATTGTTTTCGGGAACCAGCCGACTGGCAACCAAGTAGTATTGGAAGGGGTGAAGCCCGTACCCCCGGATCGCGCATGGGTCCGTGGAGGTCTCAACGTTGGCTCCGCAGGGAATACAGGCTGACGTTGTAGCGAATTCCTCCAAGTATACACGACGCATGTCGGTAGTGTCGGTAATAACTCCCTTGGGACATATTTTACCGACCCACCGGGCGCTGAAGTAAAAGTAGCTTCTTCCCACAGACCCCCACTTCGTTCGCTTCCAGTCTAACCCATCCACCATAATGGCCACGGATTCACCAAACAGTCGAGGGATGATGCAGGGCAGGGCATTGGTCAAATTCCAGGCAACGATCACGTCGGGGCGTTGAAAGAGGACGTGGACCATCGACAGCAGGGTGTGAGTAGGAGTTGCCAATACCTTGGTCTCGATATTGGGCAGGTAGAATAGCCGAACGCCCATGTAATACCGAGGGCGCTCTCGAAATTGGCCCCGGCGGCAATATACGGTCACGTCGTGGCCGCGTTCCGCAAGTCGAGGGGCCAATTCTCTCATTACCGCCTCCGCGCCGCCGTAAGTGTGTGGGATGCCACGGGTCCCGCAGAAGGCAATTCGAAGCCGGCGTCGTACGGTGGTCAAGCCCGTATTTCCGGGTAAATGACTCCCGCCCAAGGGAAACTGTAGGTCATCCTTTCCGAGTATTCTCGAGTCGCCGATTGAGGCTCTCGCCACGACAAGTTGATGGATTCGCGACTGGAGAATTCTACGAGCCGACTTTGACCTCGTTTCGGGTAGTAACACGGGCGATGGCCTGGACACACGCCTGAAGCACATCCTCCACAGGAATCATGCGCAGACAATAAGGCTGGTCAAAAATGCAGTAATCGAAGCACGGACGGCACCAGAATCCTGGTTGGCTCACCACACGATTCCCTTCGCCAAGCGGCCCAAACCACGCGGGCTCAGTAGGACCGAAAACTGCCACCACCGGCACGCCCAGTGCAGTGGCAATATGCATAGGTCCGCTATCATTGCAAATCAGCAACTTGCACCTTGAGAGCACCGCCATGAATTGGCGCAAGGGAAGGGTCAAGGACCTACGCTCGCACTGTTCAGCCGGCGGATTCTTCGGGGAGTATTCCTGAAACCAAACGGTCTGGAGCGGAAATTGGGCTTCTAATCCTGCGATCAGGGCCGAGAAATTTTCTTCGCCCCATTGGCGTGCCTTGCTCCGCGCGCCAGGATGAACTCCGATGAGAAGTTCCCCCCCACTCACACCATGCCGATCGAGAATCTCTAGTGCGGATTGTTCTTCGGCCGCAGTCACCTGCAATCTCGGCAGGTGCTCCAATGCTGCACCTCCTACGTGTTCCAGGAGTCGAAGCCAGCGGCTCGCCATGTGAGGGTGGTGCAAATCCGGGATTGCAAGGTCGGTCAATAGAAAGCCGCCACCTCCAAAACCATAACCAACCCGCCGAGTTACTCCCGCAACCCAAAGGATAAAATTTTCCCGCATGTCCGAGCGAGCTGTGAATGCGAGATCAAAATGCTGGTCGCGCAAGGTCTTAACCATCCGCAGCAATTCCACCCAGTGGAGCGAAAAAGGATTGTACTTTCGCCATCTCGAATAGTGTTGGGCCCAGGGGATGCGCACGGTAAGGATCCGGTCCACAAGCCCCTGATTTTCGAACAGCGGTGCAGCCTTGGGGCTGGTCACCACGGTGACGCTGGCATGGGGATACTGGATCCGCAGGCTTCTTAGAAACGGTGTGAGCATCACAACGTCACCCAAATTCCAGTATTCCATCACCAGAATCTTATCTGCTTCGCTATCGTGTTTCTCGGAGTTGCCCCGGACGCAGTCAGCAATATGCACCAGCGGGCGCAGGGCCGCTTCTATAACTCGAATCATCCGACTCTTACGGGCGCTCATCTTTACCAGGGCCGCGCGCGCCGCAGCATTGGCCTCACCTGGTGAGAGCGCCCCTGAGCTCTTAGGTCGAATTGTGGGGATCAAAGGCATTTGCCCGCAGAAGCTGTCAACCAGCTTTTCCCTGCATTTTGTTTCGGCGGCGAGACGCAGAGAATCAAGAAAGGGGGGCGCCTGACGACGGAAGGCCGGGCCAATCCTTCTGTGCAGCCGCGTAGCTTTCCAGAGTGCCGATGTCACGGTGATATTCGGTGATCCGATGAGCGTACATCCGATTGGCGAGCAGCGGCAAAACATCGTGGCCTAAATCGACGGGGAATTTGTCAGGGATGCTCGCCAGCAACTCCTGCCGCGCCAGGATGATTCCGCCGAAGGCGAGATTTCCAGGCGGGTTTTTCGGCTTTTCGATAAATTGCCGGATGGCGCCCCCATCGTCCATTACCACAATGCCGGAGCGCTGCGGGTCAGGAACCGGGCAAACTCCCAGCGTGGCGGCGCCTCGGTGCTGTTCATGGAATTCAGCCATTTGCGCAAGGTTAGCCGAGGTCAGAACGTCGGAATAAATGACCCAAAAAGACGGCTGTGATTCCACCCAGGTCCGATTGGCATGCAGCGTTCCGGCGCTACCCAGCAGAACGGGCTCGTCAAACAGCCGCACGCGAATGCCGTTGGAATTCTTCGCGAGAAAATCACGGACGGCTTGCGAATGTGAGTGGAGATTGATGAGGACCTCATCAATCCCGTAGCGGCGGCATAAATCAAACCAGATGGCGAGGAGGGGAACTCCTCCAATGGGCACGAGGCACTTGGGGATTTGGTCGGTCAGCGGCCGCAACCGGGTACCATGGCCAGCCGCCAGCAGAAAAGCCTTCAAGCGACTACCCTTTTGCGGGATTCCCGGTGGTGGAGGACGCCGATTCCCACTTCATTTGGGAGGTTCGCAGCCGCGGGTGAGAAACCAGAAGGTGCCAGATTAGGGCCTGGAAACCCTCGGTATGCGGGGTGATGTTTTCAGGGTTTACCACCGGGATCATAATGCATGCATCCGCCACCTGCGCCGTGTATCCGCCATCGCGCCCCACGATGCCGCAGATCGTCGCACCCATTTCCCGAGCATATTGCAGCGCCCGAACCAGGTTGGCGCTGATGTTGCGCTGCAAGTCGCCACCGCCCACCGAAAAAACCAGGATCATGTCCTGCGACTTCAATCGGCTCCCACGCAACCAATTTGCATAGGATGTTTCCCACCCCTCGTCGTTTACGCGCGCCGTCAGTTCCGAAACGTTGTCGCTGGGAGAATATGCTTCGATTCCTGCGATCTTGCGGAAATCGTTCACCGCATGGGAGGCGTGTCCGGCGCCCCCACCTACCCCGAGGATGAATAACCTGCCTGAACGCTCACGCAAATTCACCAGCAACTCGGCGGCACGTTCAATAGATTGAAGATCGAGTTTTTGAAGAATCTGCGAAGATTCAGCGATGTAGCTTTTGACATAATCCACGCCGGGTATTCTCCCTTCATTTCTTGAGAGGTGACCTCCGCGGTCGAAGACGCGGGCCGAGTTGCGCTTCAATATAGCTCGGGGAGGACGGTAACGGAGGCGCTGGAATACTCAATTCGCAAGACGCAGCGCCCTGTTTGCGAGCATTTCTTTCACGTTCAGGTCCCTGGAGAGCCACTGGGGATTAAAGTTGATAACCCGCTTTGCAGGCGTCGCGATAGAACATTTCCACAGTCTCGCGCGAGTATCCGTTGAGATCTTTTCCAATCAATTCGAGCTTTTTAAGAATGTCGGAGGTCACAGTAATGATGTGGCACCCGATTGCATCTGCCTGGAATATGTTGAGCAACTCGCGGGGGCTGGCCCAA
>JASHTZ010000155.1 GCA_030040295.1 Terriglobia bacterium
TGTTCACGCATCATAGACATTTGTTAGACCTTGCGCGAATGAGTCTTGTCAAGGATCAGATTGTTGTTGCTGAAATCCGTTGTCGGACTGATACAGCCGCGAGCAAAGCCGTCGGCTGAGCCCTGGCAGGCTCCGTTTGACGGCGGTATCACCGGTTATTCTGCCGTTGGAACGATGAACCCGGCAGTCCGGGAGTGCGCTTTGCCACAAGGCTGACTGTCACTATTTTGTCACCATAGAGCGGTCAAAACGGGTTAAAAACCGTGAAATCAGGTGAGATGGCTTTCAAGCGTAAGTTGCTGGCTGGCAAGAGGATTTGTTGATTTTGTTACGCTTGTGAAAAGGCCTGAAACGGGTTAGGAAACCCCGTCCCCAACCGTTCACCCTGTTCGGATTTACGACTTTTCAGTCGTATATAGGGGCTCTCATTCGCACCCGAGGCTCCCATTCGGGCACGACAATGCACCCCGCGATGCTCCCCGCCCGCAACCATCGCACGAAAAGAGCAGCGGTTTCTTGTCGGTCGCTCATCTGCTAATGCGGCACCTTGGCGGTGCGTTCCACAGGTGAATTCTCTCTCACTTCACCTGGTACAAAAAACCCGGTCAGGTCAATTTCGGTCAAGAGTAATTTGCCGTTATTTCTAACTTAAACGGGCAGCCCCCACGTTATTGATTCTCGGTTAATCCTGGGACCTCTTCTCCCGCTCTTGAGCGTATAACTTCTGGAAGATCTGCAACTGCTCCTGGGATTTGGCGGGTTGGTTGAGCTTCGTGTAGAGCTGTGCAAGTTGGTAGTGAATGTTCTTGTCGGTGGGGTCCATCTCACCGGCCTTTTCCAGGAGCTTGACAGCTTCCTGGAGCTTTCCCTGTGCAACGTAGCACTTGCTCAATAGAAAGTACCCCTTCATAAACTGTGGTTGAGCTGGTACGGCAAGCTCCAGAAGGGGCACGGCATCATCAATCCTCCCGCTCTTAACCAAAATGTCGGCAAGATAATAGTTGGACATGGGGTGGTTTGGATCCTCGTGCAACGCAAGGCGCAGTTCCTTCTCTGCATCCGCGTAGTCAATCTTATTGTAATAAGCCTCTCCCAGTTTAAAATGAATCCCGGGAAAATTCGGGTTCTTGGCAAGAACCTGGCGGTACGCCTCGATGGCCTCGCCGAATTCCCGCTCCTCCGCATGGGTTTCAGCCCTCAATACCAGCATGTACACCGAATTCGGGTTCAAGCTGTCCAATTGATTGAGTGCCTGGAAGGTGGCGTACTTGAGAGACCGAATCAGTTCGTAGAGTGCTTTTTCGTCGAGAGGGTCTTGTGCCACCAGAATTTCATATTGGTTGATTGCCTCGGCGTTGCGGTCAAGGGATCTATAAACCTGTGCTTCGAAATAATGGGCCCGCCGGTATTTGGGGTCAATTTCCAGTTGCTTATCAAACGCGGCGAGCGCCTTGTCATACTGATTGAGTCCGAAGTAGGAAAGCCCCAAATAAAAATTGACTTCAGGGTACTTTGGATCCCCCTGCAAGATTTGCTGGAAGATATCGATCGATGCAGGGAATTTCAGCTCGGTTTGATAGATGATGCCAAGGCGCTTAAGGATTTCAAGGTTGTTGGGATAGTCCTTCGCGGCATCCCGATAAGTTCGCTCGGCGCCCGCGTAATCCCCGCTTCCCTCCAGTGCCCGTGCCTGCTTGAAGTATTCCTCCAGGCTTTGCGGAGTCTGGGCAAGAATCCAACTGTGACACAAGGACAGGCCCAATGTAAGGACGATGGCAAGGCGAATAAGAAGTACCATGTGACGCGAATTTAAATGATGCATAACTTCAATTAACCTGGGAGCCCCCCCACCCACGCAAATGCACCAGCCTACCCTGGGGCTGGAGTATGTGTCCCCAGCGGGAACGTCGGCCGGACCAACTTCGTGTACTGAGTAGCGAACTCTTTGATCTCAATGCACTGGTTCACGCCCACGTTGGAAAACGTTTGCCGCGTTTTGCTCGCGGGCCACCAGGTCTCGACCGCTTCGATTCGTGCTTGGGGCCCTAGCCCAATGTGCTGCTCCAAGGGGTTCGCACCGAATGAGCCGCCACTTCCCACCGTGCGGTGGATGACTCGTGGTCCACTGCCTGCATTTTCCACGCTGACTTTGATCCGGGCGCCGATGGCAGCCCGGTTGCTCTTGACGCCCGCGAGCCTTACCCTGAGCCAGTTGTTGGCGTTGCCGGGATTCTTGAAGAACCGGAAGGCGTGCCTGTCGCCAGGCGTTGCGCCGCCGATAACTGTGAGAAGGTCCTGCTGGCCGGAGTTGTTCATATCGGCAAAAGCGATCCCGTGTCCCTTGTGTAATTCGCCGGTACCGGAGGAGGCCGTGATGTCCACGAATTTTCTTCCCCCGTCATTGCGCAGCAGTACGTTGGGGACTAAAGAGCTATAGGACGGGTTTCCAGTTCCCAGGTATATATCCAGAAATCCGTCGTTGTCCACGTCACCGAAATTTGCCCCCATCGGCATGAATACCCGATCCAGGTCTACTGCCTTGGTTACATCCTCAAAGGTTCCGTCCCTGCGGTTTTTGTAGAGCTTCAAGGTTATGGCGTTGGGGGGTAGACTGAGGTAGGAACGGATGATCTCCTCAATCGAGGAACAATCGCTGGTCACAAAGAGATCGGGCCAACCGTCGTTATCGTAGTCGAAGAACCAGGTGGCGAAGCTTCGCGCCAGGGGGTCCTGCACGCCCGCTTGGCGGGCAACCTCCGTGAAGGTATTGTTATGCTCGTTGTGGAACAGAAAGCAGCTATTGCCCAGGTTGGTGACGTAGAGGTCCATGTACCCGTCATTGTCGTAGTCGCCTGTCACCACACCTTTGATATAACCAAATTGGTCCACGCCGGAGGAGGCGGAAATATCCTCGAATGTTCCATCGCCCTTGTTCAGGAAGAGATGGCAGGGGCCCTTCTCGTTGCCGACAAAAAGATCCAGGAACCCATCATTGTTAATGTCGGCCCAAACGGCGGTTTGTGTAGCCGCCAGCGCCGTCAAACCAGCCGGGCGCGTCACATCCGTAAACGTGCCATCACCGTTCCCTCGAAATAACGACATCGGCTGCGGATACAACCAACCGCCGCGCATAACCAGGATGTCGACGCACCCGTCATTGTTATAATCGGTTTGAATGATGTTCAGCCCGCCCAACTCCCCTGCCAGACCCGACCGCGCAGTTTGATCGCTGAATGTTCCGTCTCCGTTGTTGTGAAAGTAACGTAGCGATTGAGGGTGTTGATCGTCCCATTCCGAAAGGACCACGTCGAATAAGCCCCGATTTTCGAAATCATCAACAATAATTCCCCCGCCATCCGACACGACATGGATACCTACCTCCGCGGCTATGTCCACAAATCGACCGATGCTTTGCTTCGACGCGAAGGCGGCCAGGGGGATGAGGTGTTTGCTGGGGACGGCAGCAGGGTAATCTCCCACCGTCATACAGGCTAGATTAAGCAACCATTTCGCCTCAAGATCGTCGGGATTTTGATTGAGATACGTCGAAAAGTGCTCGACGGCCTTTTCGGAATCGGCCGTCTTTGGGTAGCGCATCGCCGATGACATCGGGAAAAGACATCGGTCACCGGGCGCGAGATAGACCTCATTGTCCATCTCAGATTTGTGCAAGTAGGCAATTCCAAGAACTTCCTCCAGGTATAGAGCCATGTCGGGGTCCACGGACTGGGCTAATTGCGAACAGGCCTCCCACTGCTCAATGGACATTCCCATTTCTCCCTGAAAAGCATAGAGCTGGGCGAGAAGATAGCGCGTCTGCAAAGCCGTATCCGGGGAAACATCATCGGAATTGGCAGCCAGGATTTCCTGAAGCCGTCTTATTCCGCTGGAGAGTGACTTTTGGTGAATTTCGGCTGCGCTGACCGGGGCTAGCTGGCGATTCCAGTCTGGGGGTTTGTCCGGATAGCGATAAAAGATCGCAAAAGCCTCTCGAAAGCCATCCACGTTGGGCCCATAGCGGATGGCCCCTGGGCCTGTCAGGGCCAGGAATGTGGTGGGGTTGTCTCCCATAACCTCGGCGGGGGCGTTTCGGTCAACCATGAGGATGGCGTACCCCTCCGGAATCCTGGCCACGGGGCTGATTCCTCCACGTTCAACGCCTTTTAAGGCATCTCTTAGCTCTGGCCTCAACTCCGCTGGATTGATGGTTCCGAGGTAGCCCCCTCCTTTGGCGGTCGGGTCCACGGACATTTCCACAGCAAGCGCTTCAAACTTTTCTCCCTTCTTTAACCGATCCAGGACTTGCTGGGCATCGCTCATTGTTTCCACCACAATGATGCGCAATGAGACCTTGTCCGAAGGTCCGGCTTGTGCAGCCGGGCCGGCTGATTCCGATAAGAGTGCCTGATAGGGAAGGGCGATGGCGCTCCCCATTGCCAGCGCCCCCTTGGAAAAGAGTGCGCGCCGACTTAGCACGTGGGAGATTTTAGATGGCATTGTTACGCCGTCCCAGCTCAACCGTGCGGGGGGGTGGAAACGTCAAAGAATGACCAAGAGATCTCGTTGCTGAGTGTAAGACTTTCAGTCAAGGTCGGCAATCGAAAAACAACTAGAAAAACAACTAGAACACCGTCGGTCCCACCGTTGTATGAGCACGATCGCTCGCAATTTTTCAAACACCGGCAGGGGGTTGTCCAAGTCCAGCGTAGCCCGATGTTGGGCAGGGCAACCGGGATGTCGGCTGGGTCACCAGCCACTGAAAGGCCTCAGCGACCCACGACAAATTCGACTTGCTCTGAATTGTTTCTGGTAAGCTTCCCACCCCGAAGGCTGGGATTTTTCCAGGCCTGCCGGACTCAGACGGCGCCACG
>JASHTZ010000024.1 GCA_030040295.1 Terriglobia bacterium
CGGGACGCCGAGGGCTGCAAGGACCGTCCGCTGGTTTCGAGATACCCGGCCTCGGTCATTCTGGGATGCCGCAGGTCGGAATTTCTGGGGTCTTTTCTTCTATTGACCAGTCTTGTTTGCGAATATCCTCGGCGCGCCTCGCTTGTACTCCGGCAGGGGAGCATACCCATCACGATTCGGCATTTTGACCTTCGGCAGACTCTGATCGTCCATGACGTCGTCCTCTTGGATGACGCCGCCCTTGTAGAGCAGAAAGGCCGTCAGAGCGTATACCTCATCGGGCTTCAGCGAGCCCTCTTGTCCGAAAGGCATGCCGCGGCTGATGTAGTCCCATATCGTGGTCGCGTACGGGGCGTGGGTCGCCATCAGCGGTCCCGGTTGATTGCTGGGCGAACTGATCACGGGCTTGCCTTCATTCTTTATCAAAGTAGGAGCTGAGCCGCCGTTACCCTCCCCGTTTGCGCCATGGCAGAGTGAGCACTTCTGAGCAAAGATCTGTGCGCCTTCCTTGGCAGTTCCGTGGCCGGGCGGCAGTTCCTTTCCCTCCGGACCGATCGAAATATCCCAGGCGCGGATTTCTTCTGCGCTTGGGGTCTTTCCCAAACCATAAGTGGGTGACTGTGCCCACCCGGTGCGGAAAGCCCCCAGGATCATCACAGTCAGGAGAAGCCTAAATCGCATTGTGGACGCTTCCGTCACTCGCCACCCTCCATGGTTGAATGACATTGTCGAGGCCTGGCACATGGCGCGTCTTGTAATAGTCCGGGGGCTTGTTAAAGAATTTGGCGAAGTCGGCCGTCGACGGCTGAACCTGGCCTATTTCGTCGATGCAGCGCGACTGGAGTACGCACTCCCCTCCGGTCCACTTCCAGTCCATGCCAAAACGGACGTGCGCCATTCGATGCGCCTCGCCGCGGAGCTCAGCGTCCTTCCAGGTCTGGCCGCCGTCGCAGGATACTTCCACCCTGCGAATGGCACCGCCGCCCGACCAGGCCAGTCCACTGATCTCGTAGAACCCGGGACCGGGCAGATGCTGTCCGCCGGAAGGAAAGGTGATCACCGATTTCGGTCCCCACTGGAAGCTCAGCGCGGCGGCCTTTGGGTCGCTCTGAATGTGCCCATAGTCGTTGTACGTCATGTAGAACCGGTCCACCGCCTTGATTCGCCTCAGCCACTTCGTGTTGTAAATTCCTTCATATCCCGGAACGACGAGGCGCACCGGATAACCTTGCTGAGGACGTATCGGCTCGCCGTTTTGGCCGTAGGCCACGATGCAGTCGTCCATAGCCTTTGCAATCCGGAAGCTCCCTGCGCCCTTAACCTCCTCCGACCCTTCCGCGACTACCCAGGAAGCCCCTTTCTGCACGCCGACCTCCTTGAGCAACAGAGGCAGCGGCACTCCGGTCCATTCGGCGCAACTGGTCAACCCGTGCGTTTGCTGAACGGTCTTATGCTCGGGTTTCGCATGGTTTCCCGCGCACTCGATGAAATGAACGCGGGATACAGAGGGAAAACGCTTCAAGTCCTCCAGGGTGAACTCCAGCGGACGATCCACCATACCGTGGATCAGGAGACGGTAATCTCTAGGATCGATGTCCGGAACAATGGAGCCACGGTGGGTGCCTATAAAATGGAGCGAGGACGGCGTGATATTCCCTACCAAATCCTGAAGCGGACACAACACATGAAACGTCATGCCAAACTCATCGGGCGAAGTTCGCTCGGCCACGGGCACGCGGATCGAGGTCACGTACTTTGACCGCTCGCCATAGGCGATCAGGTCCTTGAGATGTTTGTCAGAGGCCGCGTCAGGTGCGGGTGGCTGGCTGCTTGCGGTCACCATCGCTCCTGCGGCCAAACCGGCAACCGCGGCGCCATCTTTCAGGAACCCCCTTCGGCTACGTCGTCTCGAGTTCATGGGTCTCTCCGTCGCAGGGTTTTCCGCTTCCTGCAGAATGAACTCTTCTTTTGGAATCTCCGATTTCAACTGTTTCCAAGGCACGCTACGCCAGTCTATCTTGTGGAGGCGAGCTCAGTCGCCAGGGCTTCTTTGGCGCGTCGCCGGTCGATTTGACCCTTCCCAATGGCCTGCCCGGGCCTCAATTTCATCATGCCCTTATAACCGATCGATAACATACACCTGACGGCGGCCGGAGGCAACTGTCCGTATCGCGCCATCTAGGACGTAACCAGAGGAGAGGTCATCGCACCTTTAGGGATGTAACCCCAGTCGCCGAGAGGAACGAGGAAGGTTACAGTGGGTCATAAGTCGCGATGGGAGTATTTTCGGGCGATCGGAAGCTTAGGCCAAGCGACAGTTAGCGCTATCGACTGAGGCGCGAATCGGCTGACCGCCCATCACCACGAGATTGGGATAGGTATTCGACGACCGTAGGATGCGCAGCGCCACCCAACTGCTTTTTTCGATCGGCACTTCAATGGAGCCGCAATACGCAGCCCCAGTCAAAATTGACCGGTCCGAGCAAGCCCAATGGAATGTTTGGCTGGGAGGCAGGGATTCGAACCCCGATACGCAGATCCAGAGTCTGCAGTCCTACCGTTAGACGACCTCCCAGTGGACCTTTCAGATAGAAGTAAACGGAGGAACTGGCGCTTGTCAAGACCTCTTTTTCAAATGCGAGCCTCAAAATGGGGCAGGGCAATAGTGCAGAGAACTCAGAAGAGACGGAAGCTGACTTCCACAGTAACTTGCACGGGTACGGGCACGCCGTTTTTCATGGCAGGTTTGAACTTCCAGGTCTTCACGGTCTCGACGGCTTTCTCGTCCAGGCCGAGGCCCAGAGGCTTTATTACCCGACATTGCGCAACGTTACCGGAAGCGTCGATGATGACAAACAGAACCACAGTGCCCTGATACTTGGCCTTGCGAGCGTCCTCAGAATAAGGCGGATCGGGTTTGTAGATGGGAATGGGCTCACTCACCCCATTTCCCACGCTGTAAGCTCCACCGCCGGTGCCGCCGCCGCTGCCAGGGCCAAGACCGCCGCCGTCGCCGGACCCGACGCCTCCACCGGATCCCGTTCCGATTCCGCCACCGTAACCGGGGCCATTCGACGCGGGGCCAATTACTCCCGCCGGGTCACCCCAAGGCATGTTGGCGCTCATTTGCGGGAGCTTCAATTCCGGCGGCCCCAAAAGTGCCGGCGCAACCGGGAGTTGGGGGGCGGGGTTGGGGATGACGGCCATGGGGGGAGCGAGAGGCGTTCTGGAGAATTTGGGAACGGCCCCCTTTGACGCCGGGGTCGGCGAGCGGTCACCTCCTCCACCGCCTCCGCCGGTCCTGTTTCCTTTCGCCTCAGGCAGCACGGGAAGATAGGGCGAAATATCCACCACCACGGGCTTCGTGGCGGCTTTCACCGGCTGCCACAGGCGCGAGAGAAAATAGGGCAGAAAAAGCAAGGTCAGGGCAACCACATGCACGAGCACCGAATTCACGTACGAGGCGGCCTGCAAACGGTAGTCGCGCCAGATGTCGTGCGGGTATTCGCGGTTCTTGTAGACCAGTGCGCCGACCAATTCACCCAAAACAAACCCTGCGACGACACCCAGGACTACGAAAATGCCTCCTCGCCAAATCCAGCACAGCGCTCCCAATACAATCCCAAAGGCAATCGCACAAACTGCGCGCTTTTCCTGTTGTTGGTAATTGTATTTGCCGATGGGGTCAGTGGGTTTTTCGAATGCCGCCTTGAGCTGCGCGGGCAGATCCATGAACCAGGGGCGCATGTCGGTGGCCGGCAGATGAACTGAGCCGCGGAAGTATTGCGCCGGGACGGTTATCTTGGGTTCACGAAACAAGTCACGGATTTGCCGCCAAGCAGAGACAAAGAGAGAGGGGGATTCAACGAATGTGACCTTATAACCTTTGGGCGGTTGTGGGTTGCTGCCGGTTGGAATGTTTTGTGGGCCGGCTTCAACCTGCAAGTTGCTGATTGACATTAGCCTTGATTCCCATTCTTCGGGCTAATCATACACCCGGGCGCGAGGCTTTGCCTTACCATTTATCCTGATGGCGGATGCCGCAACAGAGTTGTCTCAGCTTGGAATTTGAAATGTTTCCGCCACGACCTTCTTCATACTACCACATTCAAAGCGCCCGGATAAAGGCCCAGAACTGTCGGGAAATCTCAATAATTTTCGACGGGGCTGGGCATCCATGGGAATCTGAGGGACGCTGGAAATCCTTGCGCATAAAGGATCGGCTTGAGATGGCGGCACCAAGTTGGTAAACTACTCCATCAGTTTGATTTTCGATTGCCGGACGGTCCACTTTATATGCCGGAACAAGCCAATTTTCTTGACCCCTTGGAGACTGCAAATGGCGAGCACGGAAAGCTCTATGTGGTAGGCACGCCGATTGGCAATCTTGAGGACATCACTCTGCGTGCCATCCGGATCCTCAAGGAGGCGGACCTCATTGCCTGCGAGGATACCCGCCGGACACAAAAGCTCCTGAACGCCTACAGAATCCAGACTCCCACCGTGAGTTATCACGAGCATAATGAAATGACTCGCGCTCCGGAGTTGGTGATTCAGATGGAAGAGGGCACCAGCATTGCGCTGGTTGCGGATGCCGGAATGCCGGTGGTATCGGATCCGGGGTTCCGGCTCGTGCACCTGGCGGTTCGACACGGCATTCCCGTGATTCCCGTTCCCGGCGCCTCCGCCTTTGTGGCGGCGCTGGCGGCTTCCGGACTCCCCGTGGACAAATTCCGCTTCCTGGGGTTTCTGCCCAGCCGGAAGGGCGAGCGGCGAAGAGCTCTGGAGGAGCTGAAGGAGGCCACGCGAACGCTGATCTTTTATGAAGCTCCGCATCGACTACTGGAAATGCTCAAGGACGCGCGTGAAGTTCTGGGCGACCGCGACATTGTCATCGCCCGCGAAGTGACCAAGGTCCACGAGCAATTCGTTCGCGGCACCATCGGGTCAGCCCTGGAGCAGCTAAAGCGGCGGCCGGCAAAGGGTGAGATAACGCTGCTGATCGGCCCGCACTCCGCATCGGAGGCCGGCGCCGCCGTGCCACCGGGCGCCTCGATTATCTCGGATATTCAGGCCGTAATGGCCGCGAGTAAAGTGGATGAACGGGCCGCTTTGAAAATTGTCGCCCGGAATCGAGGCGTTTCAAAAAGCGAGGCGTACCGTTTGCTGCAAGCCGAAAAGAACCGCCGGAATTAGACCTTCGTCCGCGGCTGCCTGCGTGTTGATTCCCCGACAATTGCAAAGTTTTGCCGGCAGCGGACGCCGGATTCCTCAGTTGCACCGAATGTAGTGCCGCTTGCCCGCGTTGAGGGAAGAGGGGCGAAGGGGTGATAGTGTGAGGAGTTTCTTGCAAGCGGTGGCGGTCAGGCCTCTTTGAGGGGCCAGCCACCATAAAGCCTCCGAAGCTGTGAAAGAATAAACAACCTCACGCCAAGGCGCCAAGACGCAAAGTCACGCAAGGCAGAAGTGCTTTCTTTGCTTGGCGGTGCTTTGCGCCTTGGCGTCTTTGCGTGAAATGTTTTTCTTTTGCGTAGATTTTTTCACAGTTTCTCCGGCTTTGCCGGAGGATGATTACTTGTGCCCTTGGCACTCGATGTTGAATGATCAAAGATGCCAACGCGCAATCTGTGAACCGGTGGCTATCGGATTTCAATGACATACCTGCCGAGGTAAACCTTTGCCGGTCCCCCTTGGGAAGTAATTGTCGTCAGTGGCTTGGCCTGCTTCAGGCTCTCATCTTTCTTCGCGGCGCACTCGCCCAACTTTTCGCCGGCCTGGTTATAAACCTTGAATGGCGCGTCGGCGCTGCTGGTGGCAGCAGGGCGTTCAAGTCCAAAGCCGTAGCTGCCCACACCCACGGCGATGCCGCAAACGGAGAGCGGCGTTTCCGTTATCAACATGCCGATGTACTTCTGCTGGATCTGCGAGGAGTACCCGGTTGTGTCGATGAGGGCCACAACCAGGCGCGCCCCTTTGGCGTTTTTCAGAACAGCGGCGTTCCGCTTCTCCACGGGAATGCGATTTCCCTCCAGATAAAAGTCGTTGGGGACTGCACGAGTGAAGGCCTCCGCGCTTACCGGTTCGAATCCGCTTTGGGCGCGCGCCGCATCAGGCCGGGCGATCAACAAGCACGCCATTCCGATGAGTCCGAAAAGCATCATTTTCTTCTTCATGGGTTTTCTCCCTTGGGTTCTGCAAGTCTGTAGCTTCGTTGCACGAGGCCGTGAGAGCCTGGGCAAGTCTATCATCGATGGGCCGCAGCCTCATGAACTGCTGCCACTTCCTGATGCCGTATCTTAAGAGGCTTCATCGCGGCAGGCAAGGGGGCGCAAAGTCTTAGATGGATTCGGCGCTGTACATGAGGAAGGTGGCGCCCATGAAGCGGACGCTGATGCGGTAGAATTCCTCGTCTTCCTTGGTGTTGCGGACCACGGTGGCCTCAGTGAAAAAATCTGTCGGCCCCTCGTTGGGGCGCACAGGCCCGCGGCCGGGAATGACGACGGTGAGCGTGGCGAAGGTGGGCAAGTTGCGCTTGCTGAGGAAAGAGAGGCCGCGGCGGCTGACCTCCACCGCACTGGTAATATCGTCGTAGGCTTGACCGTCCGCGTCCAACCCCCTCACCTGGATAGGCACGGCAGCTTCAACGCGACGCTGGCTTCGTTTGTCTTCCGTGCTAGGGTCCATCGGTCCTTTCAAATCGCGATTGTTGCTTCCTGGGGTGGGGTGAGCGAGGCGAAAAACGCATCCACCCGCTCGAGAACCTCACTTGCTTCACGAGCGGTCTGCACCTGCCGCCGCAGTTCGGTTCCATTGCGCACGCCGTGAGTGAACCAGCTTGCGAATTGCTTCATTTTCCCAATCGCGCCGGGAACTTCCTCAGCAACCAGCATGGAGTAATAAGTGCGAATCAAATCGTAGCGGTCGGCGTCCTCCGGCTCACGATAGAACCCTGTCTGGAAGAACTCCGCGAGCTGGCGGAAGATCCAGGGGTTGGAGGCCGCAGCACGCCCGATCATCACGGCGTCGCACCCGGTCTGCGCCTGCAGGGCCGCAGCGTCAGGCGGAGTCAGCACATCGCCGTTGCCCACCACCGGAATGCGTACCGCTTGCTTCACCTGGCGGATAATTTCCCGGTTCGCCCGCCCGCTGTAACCCTGAAGGCGCGTGCGCGGATGCACGGCAAGGGCTTCCACGCCGCAGTCTTCCGCCATGCGCGCCACTTGCACAGCCACAATCTCTTCGTCGCTCCAGCCCGACCGAAATTTTATGGTAAAGGGAATTTTGACCGCGGCACGAATGGCGCGTAAAATTCTCTCCAGCAGGGGCAGGTCGCGCAGCAATCCCGAGCCACCGCACTTCACCACCTTCTTGGCAGGACATCCCAAGTTCAGGTCCACAAGGTCAAAACCCAAGTCTTCGATTTGGCGCGCGGCTTCCGCCAAGTGCGCGGGATCGGCTCCAAAAATCTGCGCGCTGATGGGCCGTTCCTCCTCCGTGTAGTACAGGTATCGCTGCGACCGGAAATTCTGCCGAACCATTCCTTCGCTGGATACAAATTCCGTCATGATCAGGCCGCAGCCACCCAGCCGTTTGATGAAGCGGCGAAAGACCGTATCCGTGATTCCGGCCATGGGCGCAAGAATGTGCGCCGGTTGAATCGCCACATTGCGAATCCGAAGAGATTGGAACAGCATATTGTTGGTCAGGGCCTGACCTGTGGCAATCGGCCCATAATCCTTTTAATTTTCGGCTGATAAGTGCCGAATGTCAACAACGGCCTTGGGCCACTGACCTCAACTCCAATAAGTTATTTATTATCAGTATAATCGAGGGCTTTAAGGGATCAGCATACCTTTCCGATTTCCTTATTTTATTTCGGGTTTTTGGGCTTCATCCGCTTTCGACTTGCCTGACGGTCATTGACGGGCAGTTAGTCATTTGGGGAGCATATCGGCGGCGTTGGCGATGCCAAAGCGCATTTGTCCTTCAGCTACAAGCTCGCCTTCTCGATAAATTGATCCACGCAGTTCGCCCATTTGGGTTTTCATTCGAACCACTTCGGCTTCAACCCTTACGGTATCCCCGGCCTGGACCGGCTTGATGACATTCGCCGACGGCACATTCAAAATCATCGCGATCTTACCTTCCATTTCCGGGCGCTCCATTACCAGCACTGCACCAACCTGTGTCACCAGTTCCAACAAAACGCCCGTAGGAATCACGGCCACTCCGGGGGGATTGCCCGTCGCAGCCCGATCGTTCGCCGAGAAATGCTTGAAGGCCACGATCCGCTGTCCCGGGGCGAATTCCGCCACCCGATCGACAAAGAGAAACGGGTATCGATGGGGAAGCGCGGCGGCGATCGCAGAAGCGGGATGATTCATTCTACCGTTTTGAAATGAGCAGGCAGTAAAGGAAAAGTGAGGCGAAGTCGCCGCCCAATTCCGAAACCGTCCATTCTTCGCATCAGCCCTGGCTTTTCGGTGGCTTCAGCAGCTCGCGCTTCAGCGCCGGATTCCGGTTGGTCCAATCGCCGGGGCGGTCCTGGTCTGCGGCATATTGTGCGCGCACTGCTTCCAGCTTGGAGTCCATATCGTCGAGAAAATTCACTACCATCGCCTCGGCGAACATGGGTTCTTTAGGCGAGCCGAACTCGAGCTTGCCGTGATGAGAAATGATGATGTGCTCCAGTTCGTCTTTGAGCTCTGCGGGGAAGCCGGGGATTTGGCGGATTCTCGCCTGCACGATTTCCAAAGCCATAGTAATGTGCCCGAGTAACTGTCCGCGCCGGGAATAGCGGAAAGCGTGCGTGAAGATCAGCTCATCCGTCTTTCCCAGATCGTGGAGCACCAGCCCGGCGACAATCAAGTCGCGCCGCAGCCATGGATAGTGGTCCGCCACACGGTCGGCGAGCGTGACGAGCGACAAAACGTGCTCCAGCAGGCCGCCCAGAAATGCGTGGTGGTAGGTCATTGCCGCGGGCGCCAGCTTGAACTTTGCCGCCAGCTCCGCATCTTCCAATACGCTCAGCAAAAGAGTGCGCAGCGGCCCCTCGCACATGCCCCGTACCCGCTCGAGCAGTGCGGCGTACATTTCTTCGGGGTCACGCTGAGTGCGGGGGAGATAATCGAGCAAGTCAACTTCATCCGGCGGGCAGAGGGCAATCTTGCGGACTCGGAGCTGCGGCGTGCCACGGTAACTTTCCACGCTTCCTTCCACGCGCACAACGTCGTCTGCCGCAAACTCCGGAGTGGTGCGCTCGGAATAATCCCACAGCTTGGCGGAGATAAGGCCGGAGGAATCGCGCAGGCTGAGGTCCAGATAGGCCGCTCCGCTGTTGGTGAGTTTCCGTTCTTTGGACTGCACCAAAAAAGTGCTGCGCACCGGAGAGTCCGGTGCGAGGTCTTTGATGAAGGTCTGCTTCATTGATTTTTTTCGGAAGCTAGCGTCGTGCCGAGAGTGTCCGCACCGGTATCAATGTATCCCGGAGCATAGTAAATATAGCTTTCCTTGCGAAGCTCGAGCAGGTACTCGCGCAACTTGGGCTCCATTTGTTGGCCGTAGAGAGTCTGGTCCACTTTCGATTCAACCTCTTCAAACTTGGGGATGCCGGGGCTGTATCGCTCCGTAAGCTTGAGGATCAAAATGCCGTTCTTGACGTGGATGGGGTCAGTGAATTCATTGATATCGAGCTTGCTGAGGGTGGTTGCAAGGTCCGGGGGAAGGGTCGAGGTTTTCTGATAGCCGATATCCCCGCCTTGGTCCACATTGGTGTCATCGGAATACTTTTTTACCATTTCAGTGAAGCGCGCGCCGTTTTTCAACTCCGCTTCCACGTCCTTAGCGCGTTTCGCCGCCTCATCGGGCTTGTACTTTTCCGACGAAATCAGAATTTCTGAGAGGCGGACCATGCCAGGTGACTTGAACTCGTCTTTGTGTTCGTTGTAGTACTTTCGCGCCTGCTCACGCGTGATCACGATGCGCGAGCCGACGTCGCGGCTGATCACCTCGTTCATGAGAAGCCGCCGGCGGATCTTTTCTTTAAAATCCTCCCAGTTTACCCCCTGTTGTTCCGCATCCTTTTGCAGGTCTTCGATGGTTGCAAGATTGCTTTGCTTGCGATATTGGTCCAGCTCTTTAATGAGGTCCGTCTCCACGTTAACATCTTCATCCTTGGCCTTCTGGACCAACAGGGATTCGTCAACCATGTCGCGCAGAAGGTTCTTGCTTTCCTCGCCGACCTTGGCGTCCAGGTCCGAGCCGGAGTATTGCTTGGACAATTCTTCCCGGAGCTGCGCCTTCTCGCGCTCATACTCGCGCTGCGTGATGATCTCATTGTCGACGCGGGCGATGATGCGTTCCACCACATGCGCGGCCCGGGCCCACGGTGGGAGAATCGCGGCCGCGAGGACGACGGCGGCCATGGTTATCATCGTTCGCTTCATGCTTCACCCCTATGCAAGGTATCAGCTTACAGGCATCAGTTCTTGGATGCATCTTGCTTGGATGCAGATAACCAACCCCTGGCTTTCCGATTCTAAGTCTGCGGGCGTAATTCCTGCAAGACGTTTTGGACCTGATTGATCAGGCCGCCCTCACGCCCGGCCAGAGAGAAACGCAATACACGGTCAGGCCGGAAGGTGGCGTCGCGCCGCCGCCGCAGCCACTGTGCCAGTCGCTGAGGTTCCACGGGGGCTTCTTCGTGAAATTTGATCCAGATCTCTTCGCCCTTGCGCTCGATTTGTTGCACCAGCAGTTGTTCTGCCGCGGTTTTCAGCAGCGCGTAGTCCAGCAGATTCGCCACGGAGGGCGGAATGGGACCGAAGCGGTCGGTCATTTCCGCTTCCAGTTCGGCGCGGTCCTCCACAACAGCGGCGCTCGAGATGCGTTTGTACATGCGCAGCCGCTGGCTTTCATCCGGAATATAAGGATCGGGAATCTTGATGTCGAGGCCCAGGTTGAGTGAAGTGCGCACCTCGATTTTGGCGGGGGCGCCCTTCAACTCTTCCACGCTCTGCTCCAGCATTTTCAGGTAAAGGTCGATGCCCATGGCGTTCAGGTGGCCGTGTTGTTCGGCCCCCAACAGGTTGCCGGCACCGCGTAATTCCAGGTCGAGGGCCGCCAGGCGAAATCCCGCACCGAGATCGGAGAATTCCTTCAGCGCCGCGAGCCGGCGGCGGGCAATGGGGGTCAGGGAGTCCTCCGAGCCGATCAGGAAGAAAGCATAGGCCCGGCGGTCCGAGCGTCCCACCCTTCCCCGAAGCTGGTAGAGATCGGCCAAGCCGAAGCGGTCGGAATGATTAACGATCATGGTGTTGGCGCGCGGAATGTCCAGGCCGTTTTCAATGAGCGAAGTCGCGACCAGCACATCGTATTCGCCCCTCATGAACTTCATCATCACCTGTTCGAGCTCTTTTTCCCCCATTTTGCCATGCGCCACGCCCAAGCGTGCAGTGGGCACCAGCCGTTGCAAGAGAGCGGCCATGGCGAAAATCGACTCCACGCGATTGTGCACAAAAAACACCTGCCCCTGCCGTTGCATCTCCTGCAGGATCGCAGTTTGGATGAGGATTTGGTTGAAGGGTGCTACGGTGGTTTGAATGGCCAAGCGGCCGCGCGGAGGGCTTTCGATAACGGAAAGGTCCCGCAATCCGCCCAAGGACATGTGCAGCGTGCGGGGGATGGGCGTGGCGGAAAGTGTGAGCACATCCACGCCGGATTTCATCTTTTTCAGT
>JASHTZ010000156.1 GCA_030040295.1 Terriglobia bacterium
CTGGTCGCTTCGGCGAGACTTGACAACCTGCTCAACGGACGAGGCGGCATGCCGTCCCTCAAAGGGTGAAATCGGCACCGCTTGCCCCGCCCCTAAGGCTACAAAAACGGCCAGAAGTAATGTCGCCCGCGACTTCTTCATTGTTAGTAGGTATACCACACAAAGTTGCTCACGGCCAGATTCCTGTGAAGGACGGCAGTTCTATTGACCTCTCAGGCAGTTGGTTGCGTTCGCCACTCATGGCATAATTGGGGCGGGTTGATTCACCTTTTGGGCCGATTCACCTTTTAACTTACAGCGAGAGTGCGGTGATGCCTATTCTGACGCCGACGCAGCGGGAACAATTCGAAACGCAAGGGTATGTGGTGGTGGAGGGAGTGCTGGACGCGGAGAAGGATTTCGCTCCTGTTCTTTCCGACTTCGCGCAACTCCTCGACGGCATTTCCCACGCGCTCTTTTTTGGCGGACGAATCGCCTCCGCTTATGAGGATCTCCCTTTCACTAACCGGTTCATTCAGGTTTCCACGGAGAGCGGGCTGAATTTGATTCAGGAATTTGAAATCAGCCTACCGCAATCCGGCGTCAAGCTCGATACACCGATTCACGCCTGTCCGGCAGCGTTCCGCCTGCTCACCACCCCCCGCCTGCTGGACCTGATTGAAGACATGATTGGGCCGGAAATTTATTCGAATCCCGTCCAACACGTGCGCATGAAACTGCCGAAGCGCGCCGTCGCCACGAGTGGGACCTACAGCGGGCTGATTTCGCAGGTTCCGTGGCATCAGGACAACGGAGTGATTCTGCCCGAAGCCGATGAGTCAAAGATTCTTACCGTCTGGTTTCCTGTAACCCCGAGCACGCTTGAAAACGGCTGCCTGCAAGTTATCCCAGGCAGTCACCGCCGCGGGTTGATCGCTCATTGCCCGGCGCAGAAAGGCTTGACCATCCCGGATGGGCTGCTTCCGGAGCAGAAGCCGGTGCCACTGCCGATGAATCCGGGCAGCGTGCTGCTGATGACCTCGCGAACCATCCACTCCTCGCTGGAGAATCGCACGGAGAACGAAGTACGAATCAGCTTCGATTTGCGCTATGAGCCCGTCGGCCAACCGACTGGGCGCCCCATGTTTCCCGGTTTCGTTGCGCGAAGCAAAGCTCATCCTGAAACCGTGGTGAAGGATGCGGCAGCGTGGGAGGCCTTGTGGCACCAGGCGCGCACTCTTCTGGCCCGGCAAAGTGACCCCACTTTCAACCGCTGGCACGCCGGCGTCGGCGTTTGCGCCTGAAATCAGGCCGCGTCCGATCCTTCACAATAAAATTAAGAAAGGGTTACCGTCTGAGTTTGAACTCTATAGAGGCGGTCCCGCCTGGGCGGGACCGTCGCAGGGGCTTTTCCGTCGGCTGACGGGCAAATCCTACAATGCGACGCTCATCGAGCGCCGCTACAGCGATAGGCGGTTAGTTACGATGTGAGGAGTCAGCTCAAAAATTCAAATTAAGACACAATCAAAAAAAGGTTACTGCCTCAGTTTAAATTATGTAGCAACGGTCCCGCCTGGGCAGGACCGTTGCAAGGGCTCGTCCGTCAGCAAAAAGAAATACTTGACAGGCTCGCGTACTAAGGTATGATATCTTACGTTTGTACCGATGGGGGAACACCCTTTTCACCTAGTTTGTTTTGCTTCGCGTCAGGGCTTGAGGAATCCATTTATATCCGGTCGGGCGATCTAGAGCGGTATTTCGCTTAGATGGCTCTTCCTGTGCAGCGGGAGTGAACCGCGACCGTCGCGAGTCGCCTCGTCCGGATAGGTTTGGGCCATATGATATCTGATATGTGGGAAACCTTAAATCTGTTGAAAAGGAGCATGGACATGAGTTCGATAGTTTCACCCAGGGATGCTGTAAAGTCCGGCGGTTGGCTTAGGTCCGCCCGCCTCCTTGCGCTTCTGGTGATTGTAATTCCCACGCTGTTTCTGACCACAGCGTATGCGCAACTTTACACCTCCAACGTCGTGGGCACCGTGACGGATTCCTCCGGCGCCATCGTTCCAGGAGCAGAGGTCACGCTATTGAACAACGCCACGGGCGTGAAGACTGTGATTAAGACGAATCAGGCCGGCGACTATGACTTTCAGTACCTGCAGCCCGGCACGTTCACGCTGACGGCTTCGGCCAGCGGTTTTAAAACGTTCGTTCAGGAAAACATTGTGGTCCAGACGATGACCAAGGTTAGCGTCAACGTGACGCTCGAACCCGGAGCGGTTTCCCAGCAGGTCACCGTAAAGGCCGCGCCGCCACTACTCGAAACCCAAACGGGAGAGCAATCCGCGACGCTGGACGAGGAAGCCATTATGGACTTGCCGGTTGAACGCGACCAATTGAATATGGCCGGCGTCGGCGCCATTCTGGATTCCGTCAAGCTCCTTTCCCCCGGCGTGAACATGGACTCCAGCAACACCTGGACGGTTTCCGAAGGCGGAATCTACCGGCGCGACCAGGACTACATTGACGGCGCAATGGTCACACAGACCGTCTACGAAGGTAACGCCGTCGATCCCGTGCCGGACGCCATTCAAGAAGTCAAAGTCATGACCAACGCTTTCTCCGCGGTATACGGACAGACGGGCGGATCGATTACGCTCGAAACCACCAAGAGCGGAACGAACCAGTACCACGGCGACCTTTACGAATATCTGGAGAACACCAAGCTGAATGCGGGCGACCCTTACGTGCATACGGTCACTCCGGAAGTTTACAATCAGCCGGGATTCTCCGTGGGCGGGCCCATCAAGAAGAACCGGTTATTTTTCTTCTTTGACGCGGTATGGGAACGCGATCAGGGCAACTACCAATGGGACGGCGTCACTGTTCCTGACACGGCTTGGACGCAGGGGAATTTTTCCAACGTGCTGGGCACCACGCCGGTGGGCGCAGACATTTTGGGACGAAGCATCTACGCCAATGAAATTTTCAATTATGCCACTCAGCGCACGCTGACGGCTGGCGAGACCGACCCGCTCACGGGCCTGACGGCCACCTCCTCAGGCACGGTTCGCGAGCCATTTGCCGGCAACATCATTCCCTTCGGGGCGACAACGGTTTGCTCGCCCAATCCAACGTGCACCAGCGCGCCGGCACTCAGTCTCCAGAAGCTCTATCCGGCTCCCACCACAAACGGCGCGTATAACAACTATGATTTCGCCGCCGTGTCCTACTATCACTCCCACCAGTGGGACCTGAAGATGGATTATTACCTGCGACCGCAGGATAAGATCATGGGCCGCTGGTCGTCCATGTATACGATCGGCGACACCGGCAGCAACACCAGCCCCTTCCCGGGATTGGGCGGCGGAGGCTATGCTCCGGCGACTGAGGACGGCCAAAGCCCGGTGATCGACTGGGTGCACACTTTCGGGGCGAACACCACCAATGACGTCCATGCCTCCTACTTCCACGTCTGGTGCTACCGCGTTCCGGTGGGTTACAACCAGGTGAGCATGGCGACGTACGGAATCAGCGGGCCGCCGGACACTAATACGCCCAACGGAGTCCCCACCATTTACTTCTCGGGAACGAGCGGAACGAATTGGCTGGGCAGTCATTGGGATACCCTGGAATTGCAGGGGCAGGCGGACATCTATATCGATGATCTGGTTTCCATGATCCGCGGCAAGCACACCCTCCAGGTGGGCGGCGAATATCAGCGGATGCAGATCAACAACCTGCAACCCAATCCACTTGAGAAATTCACTTTTGACAATGACTTCACCGACCAATATTCCGGCTCGGGCGTGGGCAGCACGGGGTTCGATTACGCCAGCTTCCTGGTGGGGTTGCCGTCGAACTTCAACTTCACAATTTTCCCAACCGTGGCGGATGTGCGAAACTCTGTCTACGCTTTGTT
>JASHTZ010000157.1 GCA_030040295.1 Terriglobia bacterium
ACCGTCGTGGCGCCGTCAGTGTCCGTCCGGAAAATTCTGGCCCCAAGACTTTCGAGAGCCCACAGCGTATCCGGGTTCGGGAGGTCCGCGGATCTGGAACCGGCCTCGGGGCTGATCAGCGCCACGCGCGGACCGACATGGGCGAGAAATTGGCTGCTGTTCTCTGCCTTCGCTCCCTGATGTGCCACCATCAGGACCTGGCTTTCCACCGGTTCCAGAGAAGCGAGAATTCCCCTCTCCGCTCCTCGTCCCGCATCACCGGGAAGTAGAAAGTTCGTGCCGCCGGCGCTGACGCGCATCACGAGCGAGTAATCATCAATAGAAGAACGTTCAGAAGGGGGGGCAGTCGCCGGCCACAACACCTGAATCGCGGTGCCCTTGAACCCCAGGGCGTCGCCCGCCATCAAGGTGCGGGTGGGGATTCCGTGCTGAGCCACGGCATCGAGCAATGCGGCCAAATCCGGTGATTCCGGTTGGGGCGGATGCCAAAATTCACCCACACGGAAATTTTCAAGAACTGCGAAAATTCCGCCAGCGTAATCCGCGTGCGCGTGGGTGAGAGCCACGACGTCGATTTTCTCAAGCCCCAGCAACCACAGGTAAGGTGAAACAATGTCTTCACCCGAATTCCAACGCCGGCCCAGGAGGCCGCCTTCCCAGGCCCCTCGCGTGGGGCTTCCCCCCGCGTCAAGCAACATCGTGGTGCCGTTGGGAAGAACCAGGAAAAGCGCATCCCCAGTGCCGCAATCCAATGCAGTCATCTGCAGCACACCGCGGGGGAGTCGTGGGGCAAAGGGATGCATCGCGACCACCGCCACGAAGATCGCGCAAGCCGCCAAGGATGCGCCGGCGGCCCGCCGTGCGAAATACAAGGTAAGGCCGGCCAGGACAAACGCGGCGCAGAATCCCCACGCTACCCAGGAAGGGGGCGCCGGCACGCGATAAGAGAGCCACGGCGCGAGCGAGGAAACGTGCGCCATCGCAAACAGCGCCCACATCACCGCGCTCAGCAGCTTGGCCGGCCACGCTGCAATCAGCGGTGAGACGACACTCAGCAAATTGGTGGGCAGGGCGATGGCCAGAAGCAGCGTCATGACGGGAATCGCCAGAGCGTTCAATCCCACGCCCGTAAACGTTACGCGATGAAACGTTTCCACCATGGGCAGGAGCAATCCCAGTTGCAAGACGGCGGAGAAGATCAGGATATCTACCACCCATACGGTAAATTTCAGCGGAGTCACAACCGTGTGGCGCGCGAGAATCGGATAGCGGGCAAAAAGGCTTGACCGGCGGCACAACCCACGCACCAACATGCGCATCTCGAGGCGAATCTGCGCAAGGCGGGGCGAATAATAATCGTCGAGCAGCACATCGTCCAGCCGCCGCAGGGCGCGGCGGTAAGGTTCGGTGGTCTTGGAAAGAATTGGAACTGCAACCGTCACGATCAGCAGCGCCGCTCCAAAAGAAAGCTGGAATCCCGAGTCCATCAGCCAAGCTGGGCGGAAATAGAGGAGCAATAGCGCCACGCCGCCCAGAGTATTCAGGGAAGAATGGTCGCGGCTGATCATTCGCGCTACGAGGTAAAGCCCGATCATGAGCGTGGCGCGCAAAGTGGCGGCGCGCTGCTCAACCAAAAAGGCGTAGGTCGCCAGAAATCCCAGCACCATCACCGCACGCGTTACGCGGGGCACTTCCAGCGCGCGAAGCAGAAATTCCACCAGCAGCGTGATCAGGCCCACGTGCAGCCCGGCGATCACCAGCAGGTGATAAAGACCGGTCTTGCGAAAATCTTCGATGGTGGTGGAATCGAGGGCCGTTCGGTCCCCCCACAATACCGCCTTCAGCACTGCGCCATATCGGCCTTCTCGCGTCCATGGCGGGTAGATGTCATCGATGCCGCGCAACAAACGCTGCCGCACGCTTTCCATGCTTACCGCAGGTTGGAAGCCCAATGGATGACCAATAATTTCCAATTGTCGGGAGTTCTTGATAGTGCCCACCCAATAGAGGTCTCCAATATCCTCCATCCAGCGGCGAAAATTGAAGCTGCCGGGGTTTTGGTAGAACTGCGGCCGGTGAAGGCGGACGAGAGCACGAATATCGTCACCGAAGTGGATTTGGAGCGGGTTACCACGCCCGTCAGTGCCCCCCGGGCCGTCGACGCTCAGGCGGACCTTCCCAGTAACAGGTAGGATTCGTGTATGCGATTCGACGCTGTGCGCATCCACGTCAAACTGCATCCCGTAACCGGTGCGATAGGGCGTGGAGATGACTCGGCCTTCGAGCCGGACCGGTTCAGTCAGGTCCGCGCCGCGCGACTCCACATAGCGAACGTGATTCAATGGAAACCGCTGCTGCCAGCGCATTGAATCCGCCACACCGGCGAACACCATGCCGGCAAGACAAAGTCCGATAGCCGCTTTGTCCCAGCCTGCGCGCAGGAGAATAAGGCCGGCCAGGATGCAAAACAACGCCGCCGAGACGAACCAGTAGATTCCAGCCGGGTCGCGAAAGGAATTCGCCCATACAATTCCCAGCGCAAAGGCCGCGGCAAGGACCGCAAGCGGCGATCTGAAACGATTCACAACGCCGGCGGGCGCGGCAGGCGCACTCAGAGGCGCCCGGTCCGTCGCCTGCTTTGGACTTAGATTTGTCTCGCTCCGATTCAAAGGAGGTCCTTCGCAATTCCACAATTCAAACCGTCAAAGTGCTCTGAACATCGCGTCATTTCGTTACGGACGGGGTTGTTCGTGCCGAAACCGCGATTCGAGCAAAGGCCTGTCGGATGCGTGCAATTTGAATTTGGATAAAGCGGGTCTGCCCGCTTCAGGTTACGTGAATATCACTACCATAATTTTGAGAGATGTCAACTGGCAAAACGCTTCGGTAGCGCCTTCGTCCGAATTTCAACCTGAAGCACGACAAGCACTTTCAGTGCAGGTAAGGGTTTTCATTCGTCTATCCGCGGCACGAGAGCCGCGCAAGGGACTCAATGTGGTAGGTTTGCGGAAAACAATCAAACAATTCCAGGCTGTCGAGTTGATAGCCGTGGCTGAGCAGGAAGCTCAGGTCGCGCGCCAGGGTCGGGGGGCTGCATGATAAGTAGTGCAAGCGCCGGGGCCGAAGGTTCAAAAGCAGCTTTAGTGTTGCCACACCGACGCCGGCGCGCGGAGGGTCCGTCACCACCAAATCAGGTTGCATCTGCGCGCAGCGGCGCAGGAAATCGAATGTGGTCGCCGTGATGGGCCGAACATTCTTGCGGCTTGTCGCGCCCGCATTGGCCGCCAGATCCGAGGCAGCTTGCGGATGCGATTCGACCGCGAGCACTTGTTCAAACCGCATCGCCAGCGGCAGCGTGAACAGCCCCACACCGGCGAAAAGATCCATCGCCACGCCGCCGATTTGCATTCCAGCGACCGCCGTCACCATCCTGGCGAGCAGAAATCGCGCGCTCTGAAAGAACGATCCGGGGCTGACGCGATAGGCGATGTCCTCGACGTGGTAGACAAGATGGGGCTCACCGAACACCTTCATCGCGGAATCCCGGGTGAACGCGACCGTGCTTGCGCCTTCAATTTCCCCCAGTAGCTTTTGCGCGAGTGATTCTTCCTCCGGCGCATCCCAACTGCCCGTGAGCGTGAGCATGACTTTCTCATCGAGATCGTCCGCCATGACCTCCACTTCCCGGCAATGCGCGAGGGCGCTGAGCCAGGGCCCGCTGCGCAATGCCGTGAGCACAGCGTTCAAACGCGGAGAAACAATCGGGCAGGCGACAATCGGAATCAACCGGTTGGACTCGGCTTCGTAAAATCCCAGCGCCGGCGAGCCTCCGGGATCCGCTCGCACCTTGAGTTTCGCTTGGTTGCGATAATTCCACGCCGGACTTGTATGCGCGGGAATGCTTCCTTCCCAATTTACTTTTCCAAGACGGCGAAGCGTTTCCCGGAGAATTTCCGCCTTTGCTTTGACTTGTGCCTCGTAGGGCAGATGCTGGTAATCGCAACCGCCGCAACTGCCGAAATAGGCGCAGAATGGTTTGATGCGCTCAGGCGAGGGCTCCAGAATTCGCAGAGGCCGCACATGCACCACGCCCTTTTGGCGCCGGATTTCCTCCACTTCCGCGCGCTCGTCGGGCAGAAGCCGTGGAGAAAGAATCGTGCGCCCGGCGTGGAAGCCGAGCGCCTCGCCGCCATAAACCAATTTGACCGGTGAAAATTCGAAAGGCGAAGACATCAGCAGATAGCCCCTACATATAAAACAGACTCAAACGCGGGATTTTGTAGTGCTCAAGCAGCCGGTTCTTGAGGGACTGCCGTTCGAGCAGGTCTACCTCCGCGGCTGTCATCCTGCGCCGGTAGGCTGCGAGGCCGCGATCCACCTCCGCGCGCAATTGCGCCAATTCCTCCACAGGAGTGCCGCGCAGCAGCGAGGCGTGTGATTTCTCTTCCAGTACAGTTAGATTTCTTTCCAACTCCTCCAGATAAGCTGTGGCAATGGGTGGAATGTGTGCGCCGAGCGTTCGGAGAGCGGCGCAGCCTTCCACTAGTTCCTCCGCCAGGACCTTGCGCCCCTCTTCATTCGCGCGATGGGCTGCGTTTTCAACCGCGGCCGCGCAGCGAAGGAGAAAACGCGAAACCTCTTCAGCCGTATACGGAGCAGGTGCTTCATCCCTCGGCATGCCGGTGTTCCCCCCCTGCGCTGCGGCGGAGTGCGATTCTTCCACGGCTCGATACACCTCTTGGGAACAATAAGCCAAGGTGTTCACCTTGCGGTAGGTGTGCTTTCGGTTCTTAAACTTCTCGAATGCGCGTTCAATCCCCACCAGTACAGCCTCTAACGGAAAGCCCTGATCCTTCCACGATTCGATCAGCGCCCAATCGAGCGGGGAGAGCAGAACCGGCTCGGAACGGCATTTGCGGAACTGCTCCTCGATTTCCGTGAAGTAGTTGAAGTAATTTTCCACGGACAGAAACCTACCTGTGGCGCTTGGGGGCTTGATTCCGATAGTAGATGAGGCGCAGGCCATCCAGGGTGAGCGAAGAATCGAGCGTGGGCTTGTGCTTGGAAGCACCGATAATCAGTGGCGCCTGGCCGCCCGTGGCGATGATTTTGGTCTGCTTGCCCATAACTTCACAGAGGCGGTCCAGCATGCCGTCCACCGCATCCACGGCCCCGTAGAACAACCCGGACTGAATGTGGCTGATGGTGTTCGTGCCGATCACCTGCTCCGGCTCGCGAAATTCCACGCGGGGCAGCTTGGCAGTGCGCTCAAACAACGCCTCCGCAGCGATGCCGATTCCCGGCATGATCACGCCGCCCAGGTATTCACCCTTCGGCGAAACGCAATCAAAGGTGATCGCGGTCCCGAAATCCACCACGATGCACGGCCCGCCGTATTTGTCGAACGCGGCAACGGCGTCGGCCACGCGATCCGCTCCCATTTCCTGCGGGGTATCCACGAGAATCGCCATGCCGGTGCGCGTTCCCGGCCCCAGAAAGAGCGGCTCCATTTTGAAATACTTTCGCGCCATCTCCGCCAGCGCGAAATTCAGGGGAGGGACGACGCTTGCAATCATCATTCCACTGATGTCGGAAGCGGAGAGTTTCTCGAGAGTGAACAGGTTATGAATCAAGATTCCGTATTCGTCCGCCGTCCGCTCTCGACTGGTGGCCAGCCGCCACAAAGCGCGCAAGGCAACGCCCTGGTAAAGGCCGAGGACGGTGTTCGTGTTTCCCACGTCGATCACCAGAATCGTGTTGTTCGGGTTTTCCATCGATGATTCCAGGGAAAATCTAGGGTCGGCGGCCGCACTCAGACCGAACCAAGCGACGCCACAGAAATCTTATCACGCCGCGGAGGCAGCCAACTCAAGTGAGTTATCATCTACTTCACTTCCAAAACCTCGCCGGCCACCAGTGAGTCCTGGCGGCCGTCGTCGAACTGAACTCGCAATGCGCCGCTCGAGTCAAGGCCGCACGTAGTGGCTTGCGCCACGCCCGCCGAAGTCAGCACGCAAACACGCTTGCCGTGAGCGAAGGTGGAAGCGCCTTCCCAGCGTTCGGTAATCGCCTTGTTCCCTTGCTTGAGCAACAACTGGTAGTGCCGTTCAATTTCGCGGATCAAGGCGACGAAAATCTGAATGCGGGACACCGTGCGATGCGCTTCCATGCGTAGCGAACTGGCGCTGTTTTCCAGTTCCGCGGGCATGCGGCTATGATTGACGTTCATTCCCATGCCCAACACCACGGCGTGCAGGCGGTCGAGTTCGGCGCTCATCTCCGTGAGAATACCGCAGACCTTCTTTCCATTCACCAGCAGGTCGTTCGGCCACCGAATGTCCCCTTTGAGCCCGGTGACGTCGTTCACAGCCCTCTGCGCCGCGAGGCCCGCCATCAAGGTGAGAACAGGAGCGGCGGCGGGAGAGAGCGGAGGCCGCAGTATGACCGACATATAAATTCCACTGAATCTTTCCGAATACCAGGCACGGCCCAGGCGGCCGCGCCCTGCCGTTTGTTCCTCCGCCAGCACCACGGTTCCGTGCTCGGCGCCTTCCGCCGCGAGTTTCAGCGCCACGGCGTTGGTGGAGTCGGTGCGAAAGTAATGAACGACGCGTCGCCCCAGGGGAAAATCGTCGAGTTCCGCGCGCAGCAGGCTGGGAGCGAGAATGTCCGGAATGGTGACGAGTTGATATCCCTCGCCGCGCACGCCGCGGATTTCCACGCCCAGCAGCCGCAAGTTCTCAACCCATTCCCAGACCTTCAGGCGTGTAACACCGATTTCCGAAGCGATCTTCGGCCCTGGCACCACCACCGTTGCGTTCTTCACCAGGAGATGAATCAGCTTGTCGATTCTGCGATCTGTGCTGCCGGTGGTCATGTGAATTTAAGATTATGAGATCGGGTCAATGCGAAAGTTTATGTCGGCCGCGGGCGCCGAGTGCGTGAGCGCTCCGACGGAAATGTAATCCGCGCCGGCCTCGGCATAAGCGCGAATGTTGGCAGCGCTGATTCCCCCCGAAACCTCCACCCGTACACGCCCTGCGACAAGTTCCACGCACTCTCGGACTTCCGAGGGCGACATATTATCAAGCAGCACGCCGTCTGCGCCAGCCTGGATGGCCTCAATCAATTCCGCGCGCGATGTGACCTCCACTTCCACGCGAAAACCCGAGGGGCGGTCGCGAAGGGCCCGCCCGACAGCGGCAGGAATGCCACCCGCCAGGCGCAGGTGATTTCCCTTCATCAGAATCCCATCGTCCAGGCGCAGGCGGTGATTGGTGCCGCCCCCCATCCGCACCGCATATTTTTGCAGGCTGCGCAGCCCCGGCGCGGTTTTGCGCGTATCAAGAATTTCGGCGCGTGTTCCCGCCAAAATCTCCTTCAACTGACGAGTGAAGGTGGCCGTGCCGCTCAATTGTTGAAGAAAATTGAGCGCTACACGTTCGCCGGTCAAGAGCGAGCCCGCAACTCCGCAAATCGAAGCCAGCGGAGTGCCCGCGGCGACTTCCGATCCATCTTGGACTCCGCCTTGCCACTCAAGTGAGGGGTCAAGAGATTCAAAGACCCTGCGCGCCAGAGGCAAACCCGCCACCACCAGCCGCTGCTTACTATTAAAAGTTCCCTTTGCCTTGATGGCTTGGTCCATAGTGACGCGAGTCGTCAAATCTCCCCGGCCGACGTCCTCCGCCAGGGCGCGACGAATCAGATTGGTGATTTCCTCTGACGAGAAATCAAGCGACCCCTCCGGTACGTTGGCGTGCGACGGACTCAGGTAGCCGCCCACGATTCAGCCCAGCCTTTCGAGTGAGTCCAGAAGTTTTTTCAAGTGCGCTTCGAGTTCTTTGAGCCGCTGCTCAGCGCCGCGCACGATCTCGCGGGGAGCGCGCGCCAGAAATTCCTGGTTGCTAAGCTGCCCGCGCACCTGCGCGAGTTGCTGCTCAAGCTTTTGCTTTTCCTTTAACAAACGCGCTCGCTCGGCCGCGGGATCCGCTTTTTCTTCGTGCAAAACCCGCAGATCAAAGCTCACACCAGACCGCGCATCGGAGAGTTCCGCCGCCAAACGCCCCCGGGTCAGGTGCAACGCCTGCATTGCCGAAAGCCGCAAAATGGTTTCCTGATGAGTTCGGAAGAGCTCAAGCAGGCGCTGATCCTCCGAAGCGACTTGCAGGCTGGGTTTCTGTTTTTGCAGGCCCATTTCCGCCTTGGCGTTGCGCGCCGTCACCACCAATTCCTGAATTTTCTCGACCTGTTTTTCCGAAATCGGGTCGGCAACGCGCTCGCCCACCAATTGAAATTCCACAAGCGAAATCGACGGCCCGGGTTTCGAGTGCGGAAGCAGGTGCCAAAGCTCCTCGGTAATAAACGGCATGAAGGGGTGGAGCAGGCGGAGCGACGCTTCAAAAACGCGCGCCAAATTGATCCACGCCGGCGCAACTTTTTCTCCCTCTGCCGGGCGCGTGATTTCCGGCTTGACCCATTCCACGTACCAATCGCAGAACTCGTGCCAGAAGAAGTGATAGATGGTAAAAGCCGCCTCGTGAAAACGGTAATCCTCGAGGGCGGCCTCGATCTCCCGCGTTACGGTCGCGAGACGCGAAAAGATCCAGCGATCCGCAAGAGCCAGGTGCGCGGGCGCGGCCACAGGCTCAAAGCCCAGGCTGGGAATCGGTTCCAGAGCCCGTGCCAATTGCACGCGGTGTGCATCAGGCATTTTCTGGAGATTCATCAGCAGAAAACGTCCGGCATTCCAAATCTTATTGGCGAAGGCGCGATAGGATTCAACCTTGTCTTCGGAGAAAGCGATGTCCGTTCCCGGGGCCGCGCTGATGGCCAGCGCGAATCGCACCGCGTCGGTTCCGTATTTTTCCGTGACTTCCAGCGGGTCGAGCACGTTACCCTTGGTCTTTGACATCTTTTGCCGTTCGGCATCGCGCACTAGCGCATGGATGTAGAGTTCACGGAATGGGACGTCTTTCATGAACTTCAAACCCAGCATGATCATGCGCGCGCCCCAGAAAAACAGGATGTCAAAGCCCATGATCATCAGGTTGTTGGGATAAAACCGCCGCAGGTCCGCGGTTTCCTCAGGCCAGCCCATTGTGGCGAAAGGCCAAAGGCCGGAACTGAACCAGGTGTCGAGAACATCGGGGTCCTCGTGGAACGGGCCGTCGTGGCCATTCGGACAACGTTCCGGCTTCTCCACCTGAACGATTTCCATTCCGGGGTTCGTTCCACATTGCGCGCAATACCAGGCCGGAATGCGATGGCCCCACCAAAGCTGGCGCGAGATGCACCAATCGTGGATCTTATTCATCCAGTCAAGGTAAATCTTCCGGTAGTTTTCAGGGACGATGCGGACCTGGCCTTCCTCGACGACGCGAAGGGCGGGCTCCGCGAGGGGTTTCATGCGCATGAACCACTGCATTGAAAGCAGGGGCTCAACAACGGTCTTGCAGCGCTGGCAGGTTCCGACGCTGAGAGGATAATCTTCGATTCTCTCCACCAATCCGGCCTTGCTCAAGTCCTCCACAATTTTATTTCGCGCTTTAAACCGATCCAGGCCGCTGTAAAGGCTCGCGCCGGGCCACTGAGAAGCAAACTTCGGATCGATTTCCGCCTGCTCGTTGATGACCTTGATGACCGCGAGGCCGTGGCGCAGACCAATGGCGGCATCGTTGGGATCGTGCGCGGGCGTAACCTTCACGGCCCCCGTGCCGAATTTCGGGTCAACAAAATCATCGGCAATGACTGGGATGATTCGTTTAACCAAGGGGAGGACGACCTTACGCCCGAGCGCGGACTGATAACGCCCATCGGTGGGATTGACCGCCACAGCCGTGTCGCCCAGCATGGTTTCCGGGCGAGTCGTCGCCACGATCACGTGGCCGTTCCCGTCTTCAAACGGATAGCGGATGTACCAAAGGTGGCCGGGGCGATCCTCGTGAACGACCTCCAGGTCGGAGACCGCTGTGCCGCAGCGCGGGCACCAATTGACGATGTAATTATCGCGGTAGATGAGCTTGTCGCCGTACTTCTGGTACTCGTGATAGAGCTTCACAAACACTTCCGCGACCGCCCGTGAGTAGGCTGCGTCCATGGTGAAGCGGTTGCGCGTCCAATCAACGGACGTACCCAGGCGCTCCATCTGTCGGCGAATCGTTCCACCATTCTTTTCTTTCCATTGCCAGCAGCGCTCGATGAATTTTTCCTGCCCCATTTCGCGCCGCAGCCGCTGACCCTCGCGCTGCCAGGTGCTCTGCGCCTGGAGCCCTTCGGCCGTGGGCAGCGCTTCGCGGCCCAACTCGCGTTCCACAATCATCTGCGTGGCAATGGAAGCGTGGTCTGTGCCGGGCAGCCACAGCACGTTCTCGCCGCGCATGCGATGCCAGCGGATCAGGATGTCAATCTCCGTGTGCTCCAGCATGTGCCCCATGTGGAGTGAACCCGTGATGTTGGGTGGAGGAATCGTCAGGCAGAAGGGCGCGCGCGCATTTTCGTCGGCCGGCCGATAGAGATTCTGGTCAACCCAGAAGCGGGCCCAGCGCGGTTCAATATTTTCGGGCAAATATACCTTGGGGATTTCGGTTTCCAAAAGAACGATCTCCTGAATCAGCGCCGCAGAGTTGGATATGAATTAAATATACCGGCAGCGCGGGGATGAGTCAAACCAGCGCGAAGAATTGCTTGTTGAAGAGGTGGATAAGTTGTGACTATGCCTGGGGTTGTGAAGACTCGGCGCTGATCTCCGTGGCGATTTCCTCGGCGAGCCGCCGGGCCATTTCCTCCACGGCTTCAGTGGGCAAAGCAGGCGGAGACATCTTCGACACGACTTTGTGGACGACCGTAAACACCAAATTCCAATCAAACGGCAGGGGAGGCGCTGCTTCAACGGGGGCTTCCGCCGGCACGGCCTCCGGCGCGGGCTCCTGGGCAGCTTCCGGCGTTACCGATTCAGCCGCGGGCTCGGGCGGAAGCGCCTCTGCAGGCGCCGCTTCCTCCATAATGACGGGAGCGGCTTCTGCAGAAGAAGTTTCCGCTGCATGCGAAGCAAAGTGCACCTGCCCAGCCGTGGCATCGTCGAGAGAGAAACTATCCAGGCTCGTCGCGGTTACAGCGGGGTTGTGATGGACAGGCTGCGGAGCCTCCTCGGCTGTAACTTCCGAAGTTTCGACCGGTGCCGCCGCTTCCACTTTCGGTTCCGCCGCGGCGGCCGGTTCAGATTCAAATTCAGGTTCAGGAGATGGGGGGGAAGGAACCGTTTCGTCCTTCAAAACCGGATCGGCGATTTGCAGCGGCGCGCGGAAGATCATGGTGCGGACTTCCTCCGGCACTTGTGCGGTCTCCGCGGCTGGGGCAGATTGATCCTCGATGAAGACCGGCTCCGAGCTTACGGCTTCCATTCCTTCCAGATACGACGCTGCAAACAGCGGCTCAGGAGCAGGGCTGGGCTCAACCGGCTCCTCGACAGCCGCGGGGAGTTCGTCTGCTGGGGCACTCTGCGCTTCGGGAACGGGTGCCGGCTCCGCGAATTCCGCGGCGACGGCGGGCTCGACTATGGCCTCCGTCTCAGGTTGAGGGGCCGCGTATGGCTCTTCAGCAGCGGCCGGCTGCGGCTCGCTTGGATACGCCGGTGGTTCCTCAGCCACGGGCTCCGTAAGGGCAACGCCCTCCGAGGAGGCAGAAAAATCGGGAGCGGGCGCCGGCGCGGGCGCAACTTCCTCAGGCGCATCATTGAAAATTGCAAACTCTGGGGTGGGTGTGGCAGAGGCGGCGGCCGGCATTGCCGTGGTGGGCGCCGCCGCTTCGCACTCATCGGCAAATTTCACAACCAGCGAGATCAGTTCCTGCGGGTCAAAAGGTTTCTTAATGATGCCGTCAGCCTTTACGTGCGCGCCGCGAGCCTCGTCATAGGGCTCCATATCGCTGGCTACGAGCAGGACCGGCACGTGCGCAAGCTCCACCGACTTCTTTACGAAATCGCAGACCTCATAGCCATCCCGGCCGGGCATTGAAACGTCAGCAAGAACCACAACGGGGTGGAGCACCGCCAGGCGTTTAATGGCGGCCACACCGTTTGAAACGGTTTCAATGTCAAATCCCTCACCCTTCAGTATTCCGACAGCTTTCTTCTGGATGGAGGGACTGTCATCGGCGACCAGAACAATCCGACCCACTGGATTCTCCTTTTTAGCGCCAACTGCGAGTTCACAGACAAATACCACGATGCCATTGAGATGTCAAGACGCAACTGCTTGGAAAGCCAATGGTTGCACATTCATTCAGGTATAAGCCTCGGAGCCGTTCGTAGGTATTGGGAGGTGTACGGCCTTCATTTGGGCCGGTTTCAGGCGGTGGCAGGGTCTAAAATGGATCCACAATTTTCTTCAGAATATGTAGCTTGCCCTTTTTCTTAGAGGGCGCAGCGGGTTTGGAAGCGTCCGATTGGTTGGCATTTGAGGATTTCTCGGCTGGCTTTGTGTTTTCGTTACTGGGGGCGGCGGCGGGAGTCGCATTCTTGGAGGATCCACTTTCGCCGTTTTGGCCTGGGGAGGCGGAACCCGGGCCGGCGTTTCCGCCGGTACCA
>JASHTZ010000158.1 GCA_030040295.1 Terriglobia bacterium
ATTGAAAATACTCAGGGCGAGTTACTTTACGACGCTCAGAACGACAGCAACGGGACGTTTTCTACCACCTCTCAGACCCCGGCGGGCCGCGGAAAGTCGACCGCCTCATTTTCGAATTTAAGGTTTGAAATTGGAGATCCCGAGCTACTTCCTCGCCAGCAAAAGCTGCCCGCCCGCGCTTCTCTTGAAGAGCTCGAGGTGTTCCTCGGGGATTCCGACCTCTCGGGCGATGGGTTCAAAATCCGGACGCTCGACGTGAGCTTCTGCGAATCCGGCTTCGTGGGCCAGATCTTCCAGTTCGTGTTCCTGATAGTAGTGCAGGCGGGAGGCAACAGGCTCCGGCGCTGCGGGGGTTCCTCGCATGGCATCAGAGCAAGTAAAGAGCGCCAATCGGCCGCCCGTGGCGAGAACGCGCCGGATTTCGGAGAGAGCCCGGAGGGGGTTGGCAATGAAAGCGAAGACTCCGGTCATCACCGCGCAGGTAAAAACACCGGAAGCAAAGGGCAAAAGCCCGGCATCGCCCTCGCGAATCTCCAGGCGGTTTTGGGCAATCGCCTCGCAATTGGCCTGGCTCGCCACTTTCACCATTTCAGAGCTGTGGTCGATGGCGGCGGCCCGGCAACCGGTCTTGAGCGCATCGTGGAGGAACGCCCCTCCTCCGCAGCCCACCTCCACCAGATAATCGTGCGGCTGGAGGTTGAGGGCGGCCAGAATAACCTTGAAATTAGGCCGATGGTAGATCGGATCGCGGTAGGCGTCGCGGGATTGCCGCCCTGAGGGGCGCCGCGCCTTGCGGTCCGTGAACCAGTCGCCGAAGCGCCCGGGCGCCATGGCGGCGAGCAGCGCAGCGGCCGCCTCGCTCGCGAACCATCCCGCCAGTTCCTGCGCCTCATCGCCAAGTACGTTGCCCCATGCCGGGTTCTCGAGTGTGACACGCGTGCCGCCCGCAAACGGCTCGAAGCGCAGTTCCATCGAACTGACCTTTGCGGGTTCCCATTCCGCGCCATGCCATTCGATCGAAACCCCGGCAGGAGGTTGCCAGCGAACCACACGGCCAACCTCGGCCTCACCCTGCAGCACACGGCCAGCAACACCCGCCTCAATGCGCATTCCGAGGCGCAGAAGCGCCGTAGTCAGTTCTTCCACCATCGTATCGAAGGCAGAAGCGGGGTCAAGTTTCAGGTCGACGCTGGTGCTGACGCTCATGTTGCCTCAAGGTCAAGGTTTTGGTGGAACGTCAGAAAAAGCTCCCGCCGCAGAGGGCGCGGAGGATCACGGAGGAGAGCCTGCTTGCCTTTCTCTGTGGTTCTCTGTGTCCTCTGTGGTGAGCAGCCGTTCATATCGGTTGGCCCATTCGCTCCCTTCGGATTGCGCGGGGCATTTTAGCACGGACTAATTCCTGGTTCCCGCGCGGGTCTTCTTCGAATGTCGAGAAAGCTTTTTCGCGCGACGCGCTCCCGGCACTTTGCCGATGCGCGGGTCGCGGGCCAGCACGAGTTCGCAGGCGCGCAGGGCGGATTCTTCAAAGTCCGGCGCATCAACGGGAAGCACCTGCCAGCCGGTCACCGCCTTGCCCAGGAGTTTGATCGATCGCATGTGAGGGAATTCCCGGCGCAGGCTCTCATGATGCTCCACAGTGGTGGCGAGCCATACCCCGTTATCCTCTGGACTCGTGCGTTTGTCGCGCAGAAGCAGAACAATTTTGTCCTGAATGTAGACCGCCAGGCAGCCAAACATGGGATGAGTTCTCGGGGCGACGGAACTCAGAACATCAAGAACAAATTCAAAGGGAGGAGCCTTGCGAGGCTTCGCGGCAAATAACGCGTCGTCCAGTTCGGCAGATTTGCGGAGCTTTGGCATAATGTTAGCGTATAACGATTCTTGACCCTGGCTCGAAAGAATTGCGGGAACTTATCCATACTGAAAAGTTTATTCGTCACGTAACATCCCGACCTTAACACAAATTCTCCCGACCTGTCCCGCGCAGTGGGGGTAAGTGCGCAGGTCATGGTCAAAGGGTGCGTGAAATCACGCAGGCCACTGCGTGTAAACACTCAATTGAGTGGTGGGAATTTCGCGGGTCCAGCCTCGCCCCTTATATATCAATGACTTCCGGCTCTTTCGAGAAAGGGCCTAAAGATGCAGACAAAAAGGCAGTTTTTAAACTAACCCGTGGATTCTTGGAGGCCATGATGAAGTCATTGACCAATTTTCAGAGCTCGATGGGAGTAAAGGAGCCCTCTACGGGCTCCAGGTCGGCAACCCCCTTTAATGGTGATGTCGAGCAAGCTGAAGTCAAGCCAAAGTTCACCTTGACGTTCACGTTCGGCACGCCGATGCGAGAGATTAATGATGAAGTGCTTCGCACAGTTCTCCAGTATGCGGAGAGCAATCGCCTGCAAGCGGCGGAGCTGTTGAAGATCAATCCCCGGACGATTCGTCGCCGCCTGGGAAAGAAAAGCGTCTCCGGCGTCGCCACGCAAGCGGTCTGAATCCTCACGCTTCCCGTCAATTCGCGAGTTCAACGATTGTGGCTCCGCTTCCTCCCTCCTGGGGCGTAGCCAGATAGAACTTTTCAACATGCGGATGACCAGCGAACATCTCATGCAGAGTCTTGCGTAGAATCCCCTTGCCGTGGCCGTGAATTACGCGCACGCGGGAGCGGCCGGCCAGAAACGCCTGGTCCAGGAACTTGTCCACCTGCTCGCGAGCCTCTTCCGCCGTGGCGCCGATGACGTTCAGTTCCTCCGGAGCCTCGCGTTGGTAAGAGGATTTTGCCGCCGGCATTGGAGTTGCCAGCCCGCCGGGAGTGATTTGCCTAATTTCATCCCTCCCGACGCGCATTTTGAGCCGCCCCACCTCCACCTCCACATGGTCATCATCCAAAACCGCGATCACGACGCCGGGAGTTGAGACATTCCGAACCTGCACGCGCTGGCCGACTGCCAGTGGCGGAGGCGCCGGCTTGCGAAGCGCGGGTGCGGCGTCACCCAGAGCTTCCAGAACCTGGACGTCCCACTCGGTGCGGGCCTCCCGCAGCAGATTGCCGGCGATTCGCTCGCCGCGAGAGAGAGCTTTGGCGGGCGCGGATTGCCGGCGCAGTTCTTCGAGCGATTGCTCCCACTCTTTGGCGTATTGCTTCAGGGTACTTTCCAGGCGCGAGTCCAGCTCCCGCAGGCGGGTGCGGCGGTCCAACTGAAATTGCCGCTCCCATTCCGCCTGGCGCTTTTCCTGTTCCTGTCTTTGGAATTCCATCGCCTCGCGTTGACGATCCATCTCCGCCCGCTGCTGGTGCAGTCCGGCAACCAGCGACGCGGCCTCAGCGTCAACGGGATCAAGGAGTGTACGAGCCTTTTCCACGATGCTGGCTTCAAGGCCCAGCCGCGCCGCGATTTCGAGGGCGCTCGACTTTCCCGGCAAGCCGACCAGCAGCCGATAGGTGGGCCGGAGCGTCGCTTCGTCGAACTCCATTGCGGCATTCACTGCCTCCACGGTCTCGGCAGCGTAGGCCTTCAGTCGCGAATGATGAGTCGTGACCACAGTTATTGCACCGCGCTGGCGAAAGTGCTCAAGAATCGCCACGGCCAGCGCCGCGCCCTCATGCGGTTCAGTGCTGGCGCCGATTTCGTCGAGCAGCACCAGGTCGTTTGGCCCCGCGGCCTGCGCCATGGCCTCAATATTCGTGACGTGGGCTGAAAAGGTGCTGAGGCTCGCAGCGATCGATTGCTGGTCGCCGATATCGGCCAGCACCCGGGTGAAGAGCGGCAGCTTGATTTCGTCCGCGGGCACGGGCATTCCCGCCTGCGCCATCAGCGCCACGATGCCGATGGTCTTCAGAGCCACCGTTTTTCCGCCGGTGTTGGGACCGCTGATGATGAGCGTTCGTTTCGGCGGCTTGAGTTCAAGGCTAAGGTGGATAATCCGGGAATTCCCGCCACGAAGCGCCGCAATCAGCAACGGGTGCCGGACGCCTTTCAGATAAATTGCCCGATTTTGGCCGATTTCCGGAATACAGCACTCATTCTGAACACTGAAAACGCCGCGCGCGAACGCCCAATCGATTTCGGCCAAAATTTCGGAGGCGCGATTCAGTTCGTCCCGGTGTTCGCGGAGCCGGCGCGTAAATTCACCCAGCAGGCGCTGAACCTCGGCGAACTCGCGGTCCTGTAGCTCCACCAATTCGTTGTTGAGGCCAAGGGTTTCGAGGGGCTCAATGTAAATCGTCGCACCCGATGAGCTTGCTGCGTGCACAACGCCCTGCACGTGGCGCTTTTCCTCCGCGCGGACGGGAATCACAAAGCGGTCATTGCGAATCGTCACCAGGGCGTCTTGCAGAACCGAGTCCTTAGAGAATCGCTGCATCACACGTTCGAGGCTCGACTGGATTTCCACCTTGGCGCGCTCGATGTGGCGGCGCACACGGCCAAGCTCGGGGCTGGCGGAGGAATCCAGCGTGCCATCGGGACTGATTTTGCCGGCCAAGCCGGCCACGAGCGCGCGGAAATCGGGAATCCCGCCGGCCAATTCCGCCAGGCGCGGAGTGCGTGCAGGGCCGATGGAGTCGCCACCCGGAGCTCGGCCCATGTCATCGCGATCCTCCTCTCGGCGCATCGCATCGTGAAGCCCCGCCCTGCCGCCCTCCTCATGTTGCGACCCTCGCCCCCGAGCGCCCGCCGCGCTACCCCTCTGCGGCACCTTCTGGGCAAACGTGCGGTAAAGGTCCAGCGCCGCCCGCGCCACTTCCACCAGCGCCAAAATCTCGGGCGCGGCAAGAATCAACCCATCTACGCGTAATTTTTCGAGCAGGGGCGTGGGTTCAATCAGCCCGCCCAGTCCCGGCCGGGTACCTTCGCGCAGATATTCTCGAGCCTCGCGCGCTAATTCCAAATCGCGCTGGATTTTCTGAAGGTCAGTCTGCGGCCCCACGCGCGCCAGCAGCGGAGCGCTGATGGGTCCAGACAAAAACCCGCGCAACATCTCGATGACGGCGGGGAATTCCAACGCCTCCAGCGAAAACGGGTCAAGCGCGCGGTGAATTTGCTCGGTCTCAGCCATGGCGGAGCATTTATTGTAGACGGGAAATTAGTTATGGGATATGGGATAGGGGATTCGGCGCGTTTCAATTACGCCCCCCCGCACTCGCAAACCCGGCCTTGGCTTCACTTCATCATGTAAAATGAATAGGCCTGTTCCACCGCCGGACTTCACGCTCAGGATGGCGTATTTGGATGGAATCACCACGACAAAACAAACCGGTCTATTTGCCCCGCCGGCCGGATCGTGCGGATTTGCCTGCCAATTGGCGTCCCCGCCGGCCTCGCCGCGATTGGACGCCGGCCCTGATATTTCTTGCTGCGA
>JASHTZ010000159.1 GCA_030040295.1 Terriglobia bacterium
CCCGAGCGCACGCAAACCTCGGCGAGCAGGAGCCGCGTGTCCGCGTCGTGCGGCTGCAACTCCACAGCGCTTTCCAGCAGGGTGCGGGCTTTGGGCAATTGCTGGTAGCGAAGGCAAAGCCGCGCGAGCTCGATGAGCAGTTGCGGATTGTCGGGAATCGTCTCCGTGGCGTCATCCGCCAGCTTCATCGCCGCCTGCGGATTGCCCGCCTGAAACTGGGCCTGCATCAGGCTGACCCAAACTTGCGGGTTGGAAGGCGAGTGCGCGCGCGCCCGCTCGAGATAGGGAATCGCCTCGCGCCCCTGCCCCAGGTCCACCAGCGCCACTCCCAGCGCATAGCGCGCGGGAACGCTGCCGGGATCCTTCGCGAGCGCCGCACGCAGCTCGCGCGCGGCGGCTTCCGGCTGATGGTCGCGCAAGTATGCAGAGCCCAGCCCGTAGCGCATGAGCACGGAATCGTTCCCAAGCTTGATGGCGCGATTGAAATCGGCAATGGCCTGTTGAATGTTTCCCGCGCCGCTTTCCGCGACGGCGAGGTAACCCAAATTTGTTGAGGAGGGATCCGTCTTCACGAGCTCTGCGAACGATTCCTGCGCTCGTGTAAAGTCCTTGGCTTCGAGCGCCTGCATTCCGCTGCGGAAAAGCTGCTCTTTCGATTGGCCGAGGGCGACTGAAAGAGATCCAGCCATGAAAATGCTCCCAAGGGCTAAGAGAGCGACCTTTCTAGCCAAAATTACTTTTCCGAGGAAATTAAAGGATTCGACCAAGCTGGCATCGATAACCGTTGAGGTGAGCGAACACGGCTGGGGAAAGACACCGAAGGCGGCTGTGCCGGCAGGCAATTCTGCGATGGCGGCGACCCGGTGCATTGCCGCATTATAGCGCCGCATTGGTAACGTGGGCGTCTCGTCCGCTGTGGCACGGCCATTCGTGCGAAATATCGGACGTAGGGGCTGCCCTTGTGGCCGCCCTGGGGCAACCACGAGGGTTGCCACTATAATTTGCCTGCTTGGTCCGAAGTGGTGGGACCGGCAGCGGGAATAGTCGTCAATTTGGCGTGGGCTTTTCCGCGTGGTCGATGATCAGGAAACTGATAGACCCTTTTTCAGACGAAAGCTTCAACCCGAGCTGTTCCTCGACGGCGACGAAGATGGTGGGACCGTGCTCGGCGGGCGGGGCCGGCATTGCCTCTCTCGCCGTGTTTCTAGGATTTTCTGTTCTTCGGCCTGAGTCGGGCCAGAAATAGCCCCAACACAGAGAAAGGGCCGAACACGAGGGCAGCGGCACTGTATCCGATATTTCTGGCCTTGCGCAGTTGCGCGCCGAAACTATCGAGAGCCTGATCCGTGGTGAGGTAAGTCCAGGTGGCGCCGCGCTGTGAGGGTTCAAAACTACCACTCGCGACATCGGCCAATCGGCGGGGGATTTCCTCGGTAATAGTCGCCTGCAACTTTTCAAATCGCGCATGAATGGTCTTGAGGTATTCAATGAGAGGGTCATTGCCGCCATAGGAGATCCACGGTGTTCCCTCCTGTAGTTCTTTGACCGAAGCAAGATGCTCTGACCAAAGATCGTCGATGGTGGTTAATGCCACCAGTCTTTCACGTTCTGATGAACTTTGGGTTTCACTGCTGAGGATGGCCTGGCGCCGCTTTTGAATGAGCTGCCGCTGCGCCTCGACGAGGCCTTCGTAGTTATGAAGGAATTGCCGATTGTCAAGGTTTTGGCCTTCTACTAAACGTTGGATTTCCTCCGCATCATACTTTAGCCGCGGATGATCGATACCGTATTTGACGAGCAAGTCGTCTTCGAGCGAAATGAAGAATCGGGATTCGCCCGGGTCGCCCTGGCGGCCGGCGCGTCCGCGGAGTTGGTTGTCGATCCGGCGGCTTTCGTGCCGATTGGTTCCGATGACATACAAGCCGCCCAAATCGGCCACGCCTTCGCCGAGGGGAATGTCTGTGCCACGTCCTGCCATGTTTGTGGAAATGGTTACGGCTCCGCGTGCCCCGGCGCGGGCGATGATGCCGGCTTCCTTTTCCTCGTGCCGGGCGTTCAACACTTCATGCGGTACATCCAAGAGCCGCCGGCTCAGACGTTCAGATTCTGCAACGCTTACCGTACCGACCAGAACAGGTCGGCCCATTTTGTGCACCCGGCGTATTTCCTGGGCCACCGCCAATTCCTTCTCGGCTTTTGTCTGGAAGGTTACGTCCGGATGGTCAACACGAATCATCGGGCGGTTCGTGGGAATCACCTCAACATCGAGTTCGTAGATTTTGCGGAACTCTTCCGCCTGGGTTGCCGCCGTACCCGTCATGCCGCAAACCTGGGGATAGAGAGCAACGAGATGCTCCATGGTGATCGAACCCAGAACTCTGCCCTGCGCTTTGGGCGTGACGCCTTCCTTGACTTCCAGGGCGGTTTGCAGCGCCGCAGGCCAGCGCCGGTCCAGCACAATGCGTCCTTTGAATTCGTCGACGGATTTGACCTCGCCGTCCTTCACGAGGTAGTCAACGTCGCGGCGAAGCAGCGCGCGAGCATGGAGAGAGTTTTGAACGGCCTCCAGCAAAGGCAAGTTCTCCTCGGCAAACAGGTTGCCGCACGCGAAGGATCTCTCCACCGCTTGGATTCCAGCTTCGGTAAGCCCGATATTTCTTCCATACTCGTCCAGGGAATAGTGAAGGTTCTTGCGGAAACCTCGCACCAACCGGTCGGCCGCAGGAGCCAAGGCGGCGCGGTCCGATTCGCCGCCCGCAATCACCAGGGGCATGCGCGCTTCATCAATAAGGATTGAGTCTGCTTCGTCAATGAGCGCCGCGGCAAAAGGCCGATGCACCTGTTCGTTCGGGTACAGGGCGAGTTGGTCCCGCAAGTAGTCAAAACCCACTTCATTGGCCGTAGCGTAAGTTATGTCGCACCCGTAGGCGCGCCGGCGCTCTTCCACGGACATGGCTTGCTGAATACAACCCACCGAGAGTCCCAGGAATTCATAAATCGGCCCCATCCAGGCCGCATCCCTCCGGGCCAGATAATCATTCACCGTCATCACATGGATTCCATGCGCCTGTTTGGCATAAGTCACGATGGCGGGCACGGCAGCGAGGGTCTTGCCTTCGCCAGTCTGCATTTCGACGATTTTGCCCTGCGCCAGCGCCAAGGCTCCCCAAATCTGAACATCGAACATTTCGAGGCCCAGGGTTCGTCTCGCAACTGCGACGGCGACAGCAAGAATCTCCAGCAGGTCGCGTGCCCGGCTCGCGGCGGCTTTCAATTCATTGTCGGAAAGCCTGGCAAGTTCTCTGCGGCGCTGTTTTATCCGGTCAATCTCGGAATCCGGTGGAGCTGAACGGCGAAACCACGACTTGAAAGCATGGACCACGACGCCCTCCTCTACTAACTCAGTTGTGAGGAAATGCCATCAGGCTGGGGAGGAACAGGGCGGGGCGCGCAGAGGGTTAGCGTTCCAAAGGTTGTGGGACAGCAAAGGGCAATCGTTGCGGAACGAATTGCGCGGGTGCTCTTGGGAATAAGCACGAAGCAGGA
>JASHTZ010000160.1 GCA_030040295.1 Terriglobia bacterium
TACGACAGCTTGGTATCGCGTGCTGGTGTAATCGCCCGGTTTAAAGGCCTGGTCGAGTTTGGTCAGGTTCTCAAAGCCGCCCTGTTCGAACGGATCAAAGCAGTAAAAGGGAGCATCGCTGCGCCCCAGGGCGTTGCAGATGTGCAGAGCCGTTCCCCCCTGGAAAGTGCCCACTTCCAGAAAAATGCCTGGCCCGCAAAGCCGCACCAGATTCCATAGGTTTGCCAGCCGGGCCACATCCAGACACGTGCGCCCTTTCACCTGCGCTACTGAGCTCTTGAATTCCGGATCGAAAAGCATCTGGACGTATTCGGCTTCGATCACCGGAGTCAAAAGGTTCCCGCGGTTCCTTGCGTATCGGCGATCCTGAAGGAGAGTGAGCAAGATTCCCTTAAATCCATGCCAGATGTAGCCGGCCTCCCATTTTCTGGGACTCGACTTCCAGCGTTCGAGACGCTCCCCGAGCATGGCTAACATGAATTATCTTCCTGGTTCACCGCCATGAAAGTTTCCTGGCAAGGATGGTACCACGGAATGCCGCAACCCCCATCTTGGGGGATTTCGCGCACTTTGTCCGAGTTTTCGCGACTTGCCGACTAAGGATCGTGATGCGCGCCGGCAGCCTCACCGGACGCAGATCGAGCGTTCGAATGACTTTTCTCCCGGATAAGCGATATGCTAGGAAATGGATTAAAGAGAATCTCAGTTAGCGGGTTCGAGCGAACCCGCCATGCAAGGAATGACCGCTCTCGGGGAGAGCACACTCGCCGATGTCAGGCACACCGTTGGTCAGTGTTTGCATTCCGTGTTACAACCACGCACGTTTTCTTCCTGCCACCCTGGATGGAATCTTTGCGCAGACTTTTCGCGATTTTGAAGTAGTGGCCGTGGATGACGGTTCCACCGACAACAGCCTGGAGATCCTGCACACCTATGCCCGCAAGTATCCGGGAATGATGCGGGTGTTCACCCACGCCGGCGGGAAGAATCTTGGGCCGTCAGCCACCGAAAATCGGGGAGTTCAGGAAGCGCGGGGCGTCTATTGGTGCGGAAACGATTCCGACGACATTTCCTATCCCGACCGTCTTGAACGGCAAGTGGCCTTCATGAAAAGCCATCCTGAGATTGAGTGGATTTATGGGGTCAGCGATTTTATCGATAAAGACGGCAAGAAGCTTCCTGGGGAATACGGCGAGGACCTTTCAGTGTTCCCGGGCATCACGGAGCGGCTTATCATGGATTGTTACATCTTTCCCGTAATGATCCGGAGAGCCTGCATGCTTGAAGCCGGGCCATTTGAACCCGGGCTGATGTTTGGCGATTGGGAATACGTGATTCGCCTGGCCGTGCGCTACCCCGCCGCCTTCCTGCCCGGCTCGGTAGGGGCATATCGAAAACATGACAGCAACACGTGTTACTTCCCGCAGGAGAGGTTTACCCGTGAGAAGGAGCTTGAAGGCCTGCGCTGGTCTCTGGAGGTTATCACCACGTTGCGCCGGAAGGCTGAGGACCCCGACAGCGATCTCAGCAAGCCTCGACTGAAAGCGCTTCTGGATTTGAGGCAAGCCTCATTTCATCTGATGCTTCAGGAGAAGAGAGCCGCGTCAGCCGTGGCCAGGGCAGTTTTCCAGGATGACCCTTTGCTGCGCAGAGATTTGAAGCTACTGGCGCGCTGGCTCTCCCGCCTTCGGAGCGTGCGCATAGCGCTGATGATGATGCGGAATTACGGCTATCCGCCCAAGTGGCTCTTCGACCCGGAGTTCCTGATTGCCTTGCTGCGGGTTGGCGTATACAGAATTCTTTACCCATTTAAAATCCTGCCGGAGTAGGTTCCGCCGGCCAGTTTGCGGATTCGCGTGTCGTGGCGCAGTTTCCCGCTCCGCTTTGTGCTTGCGTTCTACCCATTCAAATCCCAGCCGGGAAAAAACCTGCAAAATCTGAGAGAATATAAGCTTCATTCACGATGCAAGGCTGAGCCTCAGGTTTCGTAATCGATTTGCGAAGCCAATTTCAACTTGCCGGTGGCCCGGCCTGGCGGGTGTAAGTTGATTCGGCAATCCGCGAAAAGGCACCAACAAAACCGGGAACGATATTACGCGAAGAGCGCAATGAACGAAGAGGGATAGCGGGTGGTGCGAAGGTTTAGACGATTATTTGCCTGGGGGTTAGCCGTCCCGGCGCTTGTTCTATGCCAAGCATGGGCGCAGAATGTCTCCACTCCACCAACATCGTTCCCTCAAGCATCACCCTCCGACACTCGCGCCGGCGCTACGAGTCCGGATTCTATCCATGTGCAATCCCCCCTCGTTGTAGCGTCGGTCACTGTTACTGATCTTTCCGGCAATTTTATTGAGAATCTCCGTCAGGAGCAGTTCCACGTGTGGGATGACGGAATTGAGCAGCGGATAACGTATTTCGGTGTGGCAACGGAGCCTGTAGCCGCCGTGATCTTGGTTCAGACCAGTAAGGACATGGCGCCGATGCTGCCCGAGATCCATCCGCTGGGGATTCTCCTCTCTGAACTGCTCCTCGGCA
>JASHTZ010000161.1 GCA_030040295.1 Terriglobia bacterium
CCGAAGGGGCGCGGGCCATTATTAAATGCTCGCGTCAGGTGCTGGTCAGCGGGGTGGCGGCCAAATTGCCGCGGGAACGGGTTATCCTGGAATTGCTTCCCACAGGCAATGCGGATGAGGGTGTTCTGAAGGCTTGCCGGAGCTTGCGGAACGCCGGTTTTCTGATCGCCTTGGGCAACTATCAGGGCGCGTGGCTCGAACCCCTGGCGGACGTCGTCAACCTCTTTCGATTGGATGTAAACGCCACCGGCGACCGCGCCCAATGGCTGATGATCAAGAAGTACAAGCCCAGGGGCATGATGTTCGTGGCGGACAAAGTGGAGAGGCGGGCGCAATTTGAAGCCGCGGCGCACCAGGGTTTCTCCTTTTTTCAAGGCCCGTATTATCGCCGGCCGCAGTTCGCCGCACACTCGGAAGTGACGCCTGGCAAGCTGGGTTATCTCCTCGTTCTGGGTGCCGTCACGCGCCCGGAAATTGATGTCCAGGAAGTCGCTCGCGCCATAAAGCACGACCTGGCCCTTTCCTACAACCTGCTTCGATTTCTGAATTCCGCGCGGTTCGCATTTCGCTCGCAAATCAAGTCGATTCGCCACGCCCTGCTGCTGCTGGGGCAGAACGAGATTCGCAAGTGGGTGGGGTTGATTTCCGTTTCGGCCCTGGGCGAGGGCAGTCCGCCGGTGCTTGTTTCCACCGCCCTGGTGCGCGGCGCGTTCTGTGAATCGCTGGCGCCACTGGTGGGCTCGCCCAACCGCCCGTCCGATTACTTTTTCCTCGGCCTGCTCTCTTGCATCGACGTCCTGATGCAACGCCCCATGCGGACGACGTTGGCGGAACTCCCCATCGCCCCGGATGTATCCGCCGCATTGCTGGGTGAAGAAAGTCCGCTGCGACTCGTCCTCCGCCTGGTTATTGGCTACGAGGAAGGAAACTGGCAGGAAGCCTGCGAGATGGCGAAGAAACTCGGGCTGAATGAGGAACTGCTCCCCACCCTCTTCCTGCAAGCCCTCCGTTGGAGCCGCGAACTCACCCACGAGCAAAAGGCGGAACCCGTCGCGGCAGTCAGCCCCTAGCCCACTCTCGAAATCCCGGAGCTTGGCGGCTTCCCTTTTCTCCCTCCTCAATCCATGAAGTCCAATTGGACGCCGACACTATGTTTCACCCTCTGAATAATTTCTGGTCATGGCCAGCACCGGCGGTCGTCAGGCCGTCGTTCCCGGAGCCAAATAACGCCACTCCCTCAGGCCACGAAAGGCCTCAGCAAGGCGATAATTTTTGGTAAAATGGTTACGTTCCGATAGGTGGCGATGGTGGGCGATACAGGATTCGAACCTGTGACTTCTACCGTGTGAGGATAGCACTCTACCGCTGAGTTAATCGCCCGATGCAATTGATCAACATAACAGATTTTGAAAGCATGGTCTAGGAGAGCACGGTTCGAGGAGCGCCTCAGGTTGAATTCTGTAACGGCGGTCTATTGACCGTCGCAGGAGCTTGCTCCGTCAGATGACGGACAAGCCCGTAAATGCGACGCTCATAGAGCGCCGCTGCAGCGATGGGGGCTGGTTACGATGTGGCGAGCCGGCTCCAAGACTCAAACTGAGACACTGCCGAATCTCGCCACCAAAACTGAACCGCATGGAAAAAACTGAAGTCAACAATCACCTCGCTGTCGCGCCCGAACTTCTCAAACGGGTGCAACAGTCCGTGCAGAGCGTCATCCGCGGCAAGGATGAGGTGATTCGGCTGGCGCTGGTCACGCTGTTTGCGCGCGGGCACCTGCTGATTGAAGATGTGCCGGGCGTGGGTAAAACTACGCTCGCGCACTCGCTGGCTCGCTCCTTCAACTGCTCGTTCCAGCGCCTGCAATTCACCTCGGACCTGCTGCCTTCCGACGTCGTGGGAATCAGTGTGTTCAGCCAGTCCACGCAGCGCTTCGAATTCCGCTCCGGACCGATTTTCGCCAACATCGTGCTGGCGGACGAAATCAATCGCACCACCCCCAAAACCCAGAGCGCGCTTCTCGAAGCCATGAACGAGTATCAGGTGACGGTAGACAACCGCACGTATCCGCTGCCGCGGCCCTTCATGGTGGTGGCAACGCAGAATCCCATCGAGCATCATGGCACCTACCCGCTGCCCGAGTCGCAAATGGATCGATTCCTGATGCGTGTGCGCATGGGCTATCCGAGCGCCGCGAGTGAAAAGGAAATTCTGCGGAATTTTGCGGACGCCGAGCCGCTGGCCCGAATCGAGCAGGTGATGAGCGGCGAGGAAGTGCTGGAGGTGCAGCAGGCTGTTCGCCACGTGACCGTGGATGAGGAGCTGATGAATTACACGTTGGCCATCGTGGAGAAAACCCGCCATCACGAATATTTGAGCCTGGGCGTCAGCCCGCGCGGCTCAATGTCCCTCTTTCGCGCCGCACAAGCCATGGCCGTCATGGAGGGACGCACCTACTGCCTGCCTGACGATTTTAAACGCCTGGTGATTCCCGTCTTCGCCCATCGCTGCATTGTGAGCTCGCGATATCTTTCCACCCTGAAGAAATCCGACCAATCAGACGCCATACTCCGCGAGATCGTGGATTTCACTTCCGTGCCGCTGTAGCCTGCAACGGACAATCCCAGCATTTATTGTTGTAGGTTAACCTGCCCATAGCTTTTGTCAAGGATTCGCCATACAGACTGCCGTGCGAGTGTGCATTATGCTTTCACTGTGGGGCCAAAATTCACAAGCCGTTTGAAGCATACGAAACGTATCCCGAAAACAATCCACAATAATCGAGGAGAGCGATCATGCATGCGAAAAATTGGCGGCGCGTCACCGCGCGTGCGGCAAACCCGAATACCTTCTGGAAGGGATTGGTTTTGCTTCTGGCTGCTGCAATGTTGGGCACTCCCGTCGTTCCCGCCTTCGCGCAAGCCGTCCAAACTCCTGACCCTGCCGCCGTGGAGAGCCAGGTGAAAAAGTTCGGCGTCGGCAAGTCAGTAAAAGTCTGGCTGGTGGGGGGCGAGCGGGTGAACGGGCATATTCGCAAGATCAACGACGATTCATTCACCCTAAAAGTCAATAGATCGACTGAACGATCCATTCCCTATTCGCAGGTGACGGAGAT
>JASHTZ010000162.1 GCA_030040295.1 Terriglobia bacterium
GTCGCCCAGCAAGCGCCCGACTTCTGGGCATGTCGCTCCCTGGGCCACCAAAAGTACCCCATGCAGACGGTGATCGTAGCGCGACTCTTCCGAACGGCGAATCTCGTCTTGCAATCCCAAAATCATCGTTCCGGCATCATCGATTTGCAGTGGTCCCATGCGGACATGAAACCACAAATCCTCATGATGCGCAATTATTTATGACGCTGAGTTTAGAACAACGTTCGCTAAAAGCTGTCCGACCTTTTCAAATACGTCTTGACCGGGAGGCGGCGTCTCGTCCGGGTCCCAGTCGCAAAAAGAGGCGAAACAAAGGTAGTAAGCCGTTCGGTTGACCAGGACCTGGATACGCTTCGACGCCCACGAGTGCGGCTGCTGGCTCAAAACAATCCAAGCCTTCTCTTCCACGCCTTCGGGCCCCAGACCAAATGGAATCCCCGGCAAGCGCTGTTTTCTGCCGAGGACTCGAATCAAACCGGCGCGCGACGATGCGCCAGGGAGGTCCCAGGCTCGTTCGCGCGGCCAAAATCGGTGGGATAAAGCGTTGAAATAATTTGCCAAATCGATGGGCGTAAATTTCTCGTCGGCGTCCAGGTATCTTCCGAGCGGTTACCCGCGACAGACTTCCTGTCTCCTTCTCGCACCACTAAACTTATTGTCGGCGCCACGGCAGCGGCGGTTAGCAGGAATTCGCACCGCGAAACCTCGGACGAGCTCTCGCTCTGCTCTTTCTGGTTTTTGTCGTCCGTTTCTCCTCACTTTCCGATCACTCCCATCGCTTCAGGCGGACAGCTCGTCAGCCGCTTGTAAGCGGGAGGATAGCGATTCGGAAGCCCATAAACAGGATTCCAAGCCGCCCTGGCCCTCCGAAGGGCGGCTAGGTTCAAGTCTTGAACCAGGATACCGGGGGCGGAGCCGAGCTGCTGTAAAGTTTTCCCCTGATGATTAATCACTGAACTCGTTCCATTGTTCCTGGGAGCGCCAAAATTAGCCCGCACAATGTCCAGGACGTTTTCGAGTGCGCGGGTTTCAAACAAATGAATAAGGAGGGGACGGGCATAATCGCCCGTGCAGTAAGGGACAAAGACAATCTCCGCTCCCCCCAAAGCGAGCTCCAACGTGGATTCGGGGTGTTGAATGTCGTAGCAAGTTTCGATCCCGATCTTGATTTTTACTCCCCCGATGTCCACATTCCATACCGGGAAACTATCGCCATGGTGCACGCCGGAAGCCACCATCCAGTTCTGGAGATGGACCTTGTGGTAAATCCCAACCACCCTCCCTTGTGGATTCATCAAGACGACGGAGTTGAAGAGCTTCCCATCCAGGTTCCGATCCATCCCGAAAATGACCCATATGCGAAGCTCGCGCGCCAACCGGGCAAATCGCTTGGTAGCCGGACCAGGAATGGTTTCGGCCGCGGCGAAGATCTTCGCTCGCTGAGCCACGAAATTTGGAGTATTCATCAGCGAGCCGGGCGGAAACGAAACGCGGGGATATCCTTGAACGGAACATTCTGGGGTCAATACAATCTTGGCACCCTCAGCCGCGGCTTCTCGGATCCATTTTTCTGCTTGCGCCAGGTCGTACTGCGTGTCATATCGCCGGGCATTCATCTGGATGACGCCCACTCGGAGCGATAGGCCAGCGACGATTTCCGTTGCCTTTTTGTTAGTCATGATGTCCCTTTAATTATGCGCGGACGTATAGTAATCACTGCGAAATCCCGTGTGCGTGCAACCGGCGGTGCAATTGTTCACGCGCGTCCTGGAAAACCTTGCGTATACGCGCCATGCCTTCGGCACCTGGGCGGACGGCAAGATTTTCTGCCCATATCTCGGAACCCTCGATAAGCGTCAGCATATAAGCGATGGCGGGCGCGGAGAATAGCTCTTGTCCAGGGACGCTCACATAAACCGGGGAGGTGTGCGCCTGAATACCAAACGCCCAGGCTGTGGTCGGCCCCAAGCGTGAGGCGCAGCGTGCGGCGAGCCATGCAACGCCTGGGACGCGCACCTTCTCGGTCAAATTCATTTCGCGCGTGCCGCCCCGATCCTCTCGGGAGGCAACTACTTTTCCGTTCATCACTACTTCCAAGAGGTGAAAGGGAACGAAGCTTTCTGCATGCACGCCGACTTCGACAGTTCCACCACCAGCGCCCAAAGTGATCTCCTCGCCGGGTGTGTGGCCGTCCGCCTGGAAAAAGAGCAGCGGTCCGCTGGTCACGAACGTGTTCCCGCTGCGCACTGCTTTGGCCCAGTTGGTAAAGGAAAACTCTTCCTGACCCAGATGGGCATAAGCGCGGTTGGCGCCCACGGGCATGTAAGCCATCATCTTGTCGGTGCCAGCCACAGCAGGAAGTCGGTAGCCGCAATTCAGGTATCGATACCAATCCAGGTAACGCAGATAGTTAAAATGGCCTGGTTGAGCGCTGGGCGGAGGCTCGGGGAAGATTTCCACGGCATCGATTTTGCCAAGTGCGATGTCGGCAGCGATCTCCGCTGTCGGATAAGGAAAATGCGCTGCCACCACGAGCCCCTGGCGATTTCGCTGCTCGTCAGCCCAGTCAGCGAGGCTCGTCCAGAGCGGGTCGCCGAGGTAGCTCTCCTCAGGTCCGCTCGCCGACATAGGAAAAACCGGAGCACCTACGCCGCCCACGAGGCCCAAATGACCCAGCAGATGCTGCCGATTTTCGGAGCTGACCTGCACCATGGTCTCTCCGTCTCGCGAGACGAGTGGGCCGTGGGAGATATCCCCAACGTTCGTGAAAAGGTCTCCCCATTGCGCTGCAAGCAGGCTGATCAAGTTCAAGCCTTCCGCCTGGCCCTCCAGGATGGCCGTCGAGGGCGAAAGGAAGTGCACGTGTGTGTCTGCAGTCACCCAACCTCGAGCACGATGGTCGGTGAACCGAGAAATCTCGAGGTTTAACTCCCGCTGGCCGGGTTGAATCGTTAGTTTCGTGCGCACCGGCGCGTATTCGAACCCCTTGGTCATCTCGACATAGACTTCGCCCACGGGCAGCTCCACCTGGAATGTCCCGTCCACATAAGCAAAAGAAGTGTCCATGAGCTTCAGGTCGGCGCCGTAGTCCTGGAACCACCCGTCGTTGATCTCCGTGCGGTGTCCATAGGGCGGAATGTAGCGGCCTTCCTTGGATCGAAACGCCATCCGCACGGGCGTGGGTCGGCCGGTCTTCGTGTCGAGGACCTTCGCATGCAGCCAGACCTTCTCGGGCTCCAGCATTTCAATGTGCGCGCCGGGATTGTGTGCCTCAAGCTCTTTCCCTGGAGTGATTTGCCCGAGGTCGAACGCATATTGCTTCCCGCTTTTCATGTCGATTAAGACCAATGTCGCCTCGGGATTCGCGGTGGCCTCCACGTACAGATAGTGACTATTCTGAATCGGCTTCGAACGCTCGCCCAAGCCTGCGGAAGGGTCACGAAGCCAAGTCTCTGATTCGAACTCAGGAAGAGGATAGACCCGCGCCACGATACCGAGGTCGATGTTCACCGCCCACCGTTCCAGGTCTTCAGCAGCAGCCTCCAGCAAGGTGATTCGATACAGGCGAAGGCGGTCATACCACAATGGGTTTTCCTGACCGTGAAACGCCGTCAGGCCGCAAACCACCAGAGCGTCTTGGGAAGTCGCCCGCAGGCGCACCGCTTTAACCGCTTTGTCCGGCATGGGGTTCTGGAGTGCCGAGATCCACATTCGGGGAATCAGCCGGCCGTTAGGACCA
>JASHTZ010000163.1 GCA_030040295.1 Terriglobia bacterium
TCACTGGATGTTGACCGGAACTCTGTGGAAGTGAGCTACCGTTCGGCCGAACACGGGCCGGCGAGACTGCGGGCTCGGGCGACCGTGATCACCACCGGGGTGAACGGTTCTCTGAACCAGGGCTTGGGGCTGGCCCGGCCGCGCCAGTTCTTACGCGCACTCCAGGCGGAGGTGACCTTACCGCCCAACGGCCACGGCAATGCCACGCGCGTTTTTGTGGGCCAGGGTGTTGCGCCGGGGGCATTCGGTTGGGAAATTCCGCTCGGCAACAATCGATGGCGGGTGGGGCTTATGACGGAGCAGAATCCCACGCCTTATTTCTCAAAGCTGCTTGGCCGGGTGGCGCCCCAGGTGGACATTTCCACCCTCCGAATCGACCGCAAGGGTATCGCCCAGGCTTCGGAGGGTCGATGCGTGGCCGAACGCGTTATCGCCGCGGGCGAAGCGGCGGGACACATCAAGACCACCACGGGCGGGGGGATTTACTACGGGCTCCTTTCCGCCGAACTCGCCGCCGAAGCGCTGATTCGCGCTTTCCGCAGCAACAATTTCAGTGTACGTTCGCTCGGTGAATTCGAGCGTTACTGGCGATCGACATTCGGCAGTGAGTTGATGGTGGGCTATTTCGCCCGCAAACTCATCAGCAAGTTGAGTGACGGGAGGCTGGACGATTTCTTTGACGCAGCCAAAGCCACAAACCTGCTTTCGCGGTTGAATAGCCGCTTGAATTTCGATTGGCATCATCGAGCCCTGCTGGCCACGCTGCGTGCCCTGCTCACGCTGCCGGGCGGGGTTGGGAATGTATGCTGAAGCGCGCATTTGACATCTCGCTCTCCGGCCTCGGCCTGATTTTCTCCTCTCCGCTCTGGGCGGTGATTGCTCTGGCCATCAAGATCGAAGACGGCGGGCCGATTTTCTACGGCCAGCCGCGCGTGGGGAAGGACTGCAAGGAATTCCGCAGCGTCAAGTTCCGCTCCATGGCGCCCGATTCAGACGTCAAGTGGGGCGCGGTGCCGGCCAAGGAAGGCGACCCGCGAATCACACGCGTGGGGCGCATTCTGCGCGCCACGGCCATGGATGAGCTGCCGCAGCTCTGGAACATTTTCCGTGGCGATATGAGTTTTGTCGGCCCGCGGCCGGAATGGACCGAGCTGGTGAAGAAATTCCGGGTGGAAATTCCCGGTTTCGATCGCCGCCACGCCGTCACGCCCGGCCTCACCGGAATCGCCCAGGTGTACGGCCACAGCGAACTGCCTCGCCGCCAGAAACTCCGCTACGACCTGCTCTACATCAGGCGGCGAAGCTTCTGGCTTGACCTGCGAATTGTGTTCGTCTCCTTCCTGGTGACTTTTTCAGGAAAATGGGAGGAGCGTTCGCCCAAACTGCCGCGGCTGCTGAGCGGAAGGCGCGCCTCCGGAGGCCGCGTGGCTCCGGCAGCACGGGGGTGAAAACACCATTGCTTGCACCCGATCTCAAGCAGGACGCGCCAACCATGGCCGAGCCGTCCGCGTTCCCGCCTTGCACGGAGGTGCTGGGCGCTCCCGTCCACATTATTGACATTGAAGGCGTCTTGCGCCTGATGGAGCAGTGGATCCGCGAGCGCGGGCGCCCCCGCTGGATTGCCGTTACGGGTTCTCACGGAGCGCTTGAGGCGCACAAACACGCCGATTTCCGGGCGATTCTTCAAACCGCAGACCTCTCCCTGCCCGACGGCCGATGGGCCGCGCGCGTGGCGGCGACGAAAATGTCCTCCCCCACGCACCAGGTGCGCGGCGCGGACCTGGTGTCGGCGTTTTGCGCGCTGGCGAGCGAGAAGGGATTCGCGAATTATTTTTACGGGGATACGGATGAAACTCTGGCCATGGCGAGCGGGCGCCTCAAGCAACAGCATCCGGGATTGAGAATAGCCGGGGCCTACTCCCCGCCTTTCCGCGAGCTGACTGCCCCCGAAGATGCGCAGATCGTCCAGATGATCAACCAGGCCAACCCCGACGTCCTCTGGGTGGCGCTGGGCCTGCCCAAGCAGGAACGGTGGATCGTCAGCCACCGTGACCGGCTAAGGGTTCCCGTGATCGTCGCCATCGGGGCGGCCATGAAATTTCACAGCGGAAAAGTGAAGCCGGCGCCAAGCTGGGCCAGCCGGGCCGGCTTCGAATGGCTCTGGCGGCTCCTGAATGAGCCCCGGACCGTCTGGAAAAGAGCCCTCATCTACGGCCCGCATTTTATCGCCCTTTCCTTGCTTGAACTGCGGCGGCACAGGAAGCGTTCGCGCGCCTTGACCCCTCGCCCTTTGGATGGTACAAATGGTGTGAACCAACGAACACCCTGAAATAGCACTAGGCTTTTCGCAGGGGCTAGGGTGATGTCGAAAATTCCCTTTGGGGGTGACACCGCCTGGCCTTTTGGCTGACCGTGGCGCGTCATGTCTTCGGACCCGCTCATCAAGAATCCGCTGCCCACCGCCGACACGCCCACTTTGGCACCGGCAGAGACTCTGCCCCCGGCCACTGCCTTCCCCGGCGCACCTCCCGGCATCCAGAAAATTCTCGATCGCGCCCGCTCGCTGAAGGGTCTGCTGCGCCTCCAGCCTTTCGACACTTCCACGGAGCAGGGGCGCTCACGCGAGCGTTATCGCCGCGCCGCTCTCACGACCCTTTCGAGCGTATTATCGCGCGCCGTCACCGTTGTCGCGTCACTCATCACGGTGCGCCTGACGGTGCTTTATCTCGGCACCGAGCGTTACGGCCTGTGGATGACCATCACCTCCGTGGTCTCCATGCTGGTATTTGCCGACCTGGGAATGGGCAACGGCCTGGTGAACGCCATCTCCGACGCCCACGGCCGTGACGACGATGAGGCGGCACATCGCTACATGTCGAGCGCCTTCTATATGCTTCTGGGAATTGCCATTCTCTTGCTCGCGGTTTTTGCCCTGATTTATCCCTTCATTTCCTGGCCACGCATCTTCAACGTTTCTTCTCCAGTCGCCATCCGGGAATCCGGCCCGGCTATGGTGGTTTTCATTGTGTGTTTTCTGCTCAATCTTCCCCTCGACGTCGTGCAGCGGCTCCAGACGGGTTATCAGGAGGGCTTTGCCACCAACACCTGGAAGGCTATTGGCAGCGCGCTTGGCGTCGCCATCCTGATTGCGGCGATGCACTTTGGTTGCGGCCTGCCCATGCTGATTCTGGCCATTCTGGGCGGCCAGCTCATCGGCGTGGCGGGCAATTGGTTGCACGAGTTTGGCTGGACGCACCGGCGGCTCTACCCGGAGTGGTCCTATTTCGAGTCGGCTGCCGCCCGGAAGATTCTTGGCATCGGCATTTGGTTTTTCCTCGGGCAGGTGTCCGCGGTTTTCATGATTCCGCTTGATAACATTGTGATCGCCCAAATCCTCGGACCCGAAGCGGTGACGCAATACAGCGTTCCCATGCGCATCTTCATCCTGATCACGACGATCTCCGCGATGTTTGTCGTCCCGCTCTGGCCCGCATACGGTGAGGCGCTCTCGCGCGGCGATTTTCGCTGGGTCAAGAGGACCTTCGATCGTTCGCTCGTCTACAATATTGCCGTCTTTGCTCCGCTTGGGTTGCTCATCGCGGCGCTCGGAAAGCCCCTGGTCCACCTGTGGGTGGGCCCCGAGGTGCAACCCACCTATCCGCTGCTGTTTGGAATGGCGGTGTGGTCGGTGTGCGCGGTGGCCGCCAACGCCATCAACAGTTGCCTGAGCGGAATCAACGAGGTAAAGTTTCAGGCAGTCGTTGCACTGGGTATGGCGGTCCTCAACATCGTTTTGAAAATCCTCATGGCCCGGGATTTCGGACTTTCGGGCGTCATCTGGGCCGCGGTCATTGCCTACTCGAGCGGAATCGCCTTCATGGCAGTGTATGTTCAGAAGCGCCTGGCAAAAAA
>JASHTZ010000164.1 GCA_030040295.1 Terriglobia bacterium
TCGGCACGTGTTCCCCTAACCCCCAACCCCAGGGCGAGGACGATCGAAACCTTATCCTTATGGGCCAGAATGAACCGACCTTTGTGATTTCCGGCTTCAGCGAGCTGAGCCTGGAAAAGCTGCTGCGGAAGAAAGCACTCAGCAGAATCGCCATTGGCGGATTTCTGATCGTCATTACGGCGGGCATCATCATCTCCGAGCTTATCAGCCCCTAGTTTCGTGAGTTAGCTCTCGGGCAATTGATAAGTCACAAGGGGGGCTCCCTCCAACAGCAGAATAGCCAATCGAACGTTTCCTGCTCGTCCTGCATATAGATGCAGGCCATTTGCTTTCCGTCAAGTGAGACCGCAGGACCGACAGCCGCATGCCCGTTACTCAGCAGGGAATCCGCTGGCCGCGGTAAGAGAAGTACCATTCCGAAAAACTGAAGATCCGTTGGCTGACGGGCGGTCTTCGCTACGTGCTCCCGCCGGGATGGTGAGAGGATCACTTCTCCTGCGGCTTCAGCGCCGCGCGCAGCTTGTCAGCGAGTGTGCCGGGGCCCCCGGCGGGCGGCGCATTTTGCTCCATCCACTCGCGCACTTCCTCGGCCTCGCGGGCTTCGGTGACGGCTTTCGCGCTCAGGCGGATGCGCCGGCCTGAGGGATCGATTTCCAGCACGACGACCTCAACGTCCGCCCCGACCGGAAACGCGCGCTTGAGATCACCTCCCTTCGCGATTCCGGTTTCGCTCAGGGGGATGACACCGGTACGCCCGGGAGCCAGGTAGACGAACATCCCGAAATTCTCGTGCCGCTCGACTTTCCCCTTCAGGCGCGCCCCCGGAACGATGCCGGGCCGTGCTTCCGCAACCCCCTCGGCGCGCGCCCAGCCTTCTGGAACGAGCGCCACTCCGATCCGTTTCTGCTCGGGATCGATGGAGAGAATTTCGAATGTGGCCATCATCCCGGCAGCGACTTGGGCTGACCAGCCTTTCGATCCCCCGGCCGGCTCGAACGTGGAAGCATGGGCCAGCGCCTCGATGCCCGGATCGAGCTCCACGAACGCGCCGAACTGGGCGACGCGCGTGACGCGGCCTGGCAGTCGTTGGCCGACTTTGTAGACTTCGCCCACTCTCGACCAGGGGTCGCCGGAGAGCTGTTTCAGCCCGAGCGAGATCTTCTGTTTTTCCTCGTCCACGCGCAGAACCTTAACCTTAATCTCCTCGCCCGCTTTAACGATCTCTGCAGGGTCAGCCACGCGGGACCACGCCATGTCGGACACGTGGAGCAAGCCCTGGACGCCCGCGCCGAGATCGACAAACGCGCCGAACTCACGGAGCGAGGTGACACGGCCGGTCATGACCGCCCCGGGCACAATCTTGTTGCGGAGCTTGGCGGCATTCACCCGCTGCTCCTCTTCCAGCAGCGCGCGACGGCTGACGACGATGTTCGCGCCTTCTTCTTTGTACTCAATGATGCGGAACTGGTAGACATGCCCTTCATGCGTCGACGTGCCGGCGCCGCGCACATCGATCTGAGAAAACGGGCAGAACGCGCGACGACGGCCGATGCGCACCTCGTAGCCGCCCTTGACCGCCCGCTCGACCTTTCCTTCCACCGGCAGGCCGCTCCGGAAGGCAGCTTCGAGTTGCCGATCGCTCGCGGCCGCTCCCGCCAGCTTGCGGGAGAGCTTCAGACCTCCTGACGTCGATACCACCATTCCCTGAACCAGGTCGCCCACCGCAACCTCGAGCTCGCCTCCGGCGTTCTTCAGTTCGGCGATATCCATTTCCGCCTCGCCCTTGCGGCCAACGTCAACCAACGCCACCTCCGGGCCGATGGCGACGATCCTGCCCTCAACGAGTTCGCCTTGCTCGAGGCGCTTGGCCTGCACCGAAGCCTCGAACATCGCGGCAAAGTCTTCCGACGGGTCACTCACAGCACGCTCCTCATCAAGATTGGGCTTTGCCCGTCCGCACTCCTTCACTCTTGAGGGCACGAACGGACAACCAGCGATTGTACCAGCAGGATCGAATCATAAGAAGGACGAGATCAGCCGCCGGTAGTGTCTCACTTTGAAATCTGTGGCCGCGGTCTATGGACCGGCGCGGGGCGCGGGGACGCACTTGGCCTGGTCATTCGCCAGGCCATGGGTCTGGTGCTTTCGAGCCTCGGCATCGGCCGGCTGCTCGCGCTCGGCGTGGCACGCCTGCTGCGCACGCTATTGTTCGGAGTCCGGCCGGACAACCCCCTGATGCTCATTACCGCTGCCGCATTGCTGGTTCTGGTCGGGTTGCTGACTTGCTACATCCCCGCGCGCCGAGCCATGAAGGTGGATCCCATGGTCGCCTTGAGATACGAATGAGGGCATCGCCCGGAGCCTGGATGAAACTACTGACCTGACGCTTGCCCAACCCCAAGTCATAACCGTGTAAAAGATAAGCGGCATGAAGGGCACGGAAAACCGGAAGTTATTTCCAAATTCTGTGAAGGACGAGAAAATGGACGCCCAGAGGGTGATCGCGAAGATCAGGTAATCGATTCTCGTAAAGACGCTCGATCGAAGAAGCGCACAGGGAATTGAAAACAGGGCGAGAACGAGAAAAATACCCATCACTTCGCGCACCAGAAACTTCATCACCGGCTTGGCGACTTCGATCAATCCCACGTCAAGGCCTTGCGGCCAGTCAATCTCATCGGAGCTGGCCTCTCCCCAGAATTGTATCCAGCCCTGCTCGGCGCGCCGGAGACAAAGAAGCGGATGATGGATTTCCAGATCGAGGGCGAAAAGGGTGAGTTCGTGGAGCAATTGCATTTCCGATTTCCCTGTCCGGGCCTCCATTTCCGGCAGGGCGTCCCAAGTGTAGTTTTGCGGGTCCAGGTCTGTGGTTTCATTCTCGGGACGATACTTTAGCCAAGTGTCCCGCAACACTGCGAACCTGTCCGGCGCCAATTCAACATACGGAGCAACCTGGTCCATCAACTGTTGTCCTGCACGGGTTGTGGGCGTGAAGAATCCGTGGTTGAGATAGTTGAACTCACACCAACCCAGGACGAGGACAATGACGGGAGCGGCGAAGAGCAAGGCTTTTTTCAGATTCGGGCGCTTCCAAATGTTTGCCGGAGGCCAGGGGAGAGCGACAAAACAGAAGTAAACCGGAACGAGACACAACAGCAAGGGTCGAGTTAGCCCTGCCAAAGCTGCAAGCAAGCCCACGCCGAGCGGGTGGCCGAAATGGGGAGGCTCCGCGCCCTCGTCTCTTGTCATGAGCCAAACTGCCGCCACAACCAGAAAGGTGGCAAGCATCTCCGACAAAAGAAATGGTTCATAGGTCAGGACATTGGGAATAAGACTGCAAGCAAGACCGATCAGCAATGACCATTCGCCGCTGCGGGTCCGGCAGAGGGCCATATCGAAGATCATTAGACTTAATACAAGG
>JASHTZ010000025.1 GCA_030040295.1 Terriglobia bacterium
CTTCCACTGGCGCTGCGTCAAGATGCGCCCCTCGCCGATTCCAACCCTTCGCCGCGCTTCGTATTCCGCCCAGCCGGCCGCGAAGTTACCTTGCAGCAGGTGAATGATTCCCAAATTGGCAAGGGCTTCCGCCGATTCCGGCTGCATAGCCCGCAATCGTTCAAAGTAATCGGCAGCTTCCGCGACCTCGCCCAACCCATAAAGGATGAAACCCAGATCCACATAGGCGGCAGTGAGCGCCGGGTCGAGTTTGATGGCATCGCGGTAGGCATCGGAAGCGGATATAAAGTCTCCTTTGCTCTCGAAAAGGTACCCCAGCCCGGCAATGGTCTTGGCGCATTTGGGATTCAGGCGGAGCGAGCGCTTGAAGGCTTCGATGGCCGCGCCAAAGTTTCCAATATTGGTCAGCATCAGGCCCAGGTCATTGTAGATGTCGTACCTTTGTGGATCGATGGCCAGCGCCCGCTGGTAAAGTTCGGCTGCCTCCCGCGGCGTGCCGCCGCGGAAAAGCGCCCGGGCCAAGTGGCAATGCAGATCCGCTGAACTGGGTTGAAGATCCACCGCGCGCCGGTAGGATTTTGCGGCCGCTTTGAAATCTTCCGTGCGTTCGAGCACCTCACCCAGTTGCAGGTGAGCTTGCACGGAGTCCGGCCGGAGCTCCGTGATGCGGCGAAGGCAGTCGATGGCGGGCTGATTCTTTCCCTCGGCAAGAAATGCCCCGGCGCGGGCGGCAAGCGTCGCGGGATCCGCGCCAAGGTTCGAGCTCGCCGGTTGGAGGGACTCCTGAAGTGAGCCGGGTTTCGTCTCCAGAATCCGCGCCATTTCGCGGGTTTCGAGAGACATCGGATCCATTCGCATCATCTTGCGATAGCATGACTCCGCCTGCGCGACTCGGCCTTCGCGATGGTACTTCAGACCCTTCTTGAAGAGCTTTTGCAGGCTTTGCTGTGGCGACGGAATGGAGGGCACGGAAAGACCTTTCTGGCCAATCGAGAATTCACGTCATCAACATTTTCGCGGATGCCTCCACCCCAAGCAAGGGGCGGCACTGGGCAGCCCACCAAATTCAAATCGCTTCCTGAACGGTCGAATTGCTGTGGAAGTTCCGGGTTATCACCAACGGGGGAAAAGAGATGAACGCGTTGATGCGCGGATACACGTCATTCAGGGCGACGTCAATTGCGGTATTGGGCACGGCGCGCCCCAGGCCCGGAATAAAGACGTCGCGGTTGCTTAAGGGCAGGCAGAGCTTTTTCATCGCCTCGCCCCCGCGCGGAGAAACGGAATAGCTGGCGACCCCAAAGGCCTTGAAGAGCCGGAAGTGCTGGGGGTGCAAGTCGGCGGATTGAAATGCGTCGGCGCCCATCCTCATTCGGTCCTGATCGAACATGCCAAGGCACGGCGAGACCCCGGGAACCATGTCAAACAGAACTATCGAATCGAAATTCCAGCCCCACAAAATGATGTGCCAGTCCTGCGGAAGAGATTGCAAAATGGAGCTCGCCGCCTGAGCAAAGCCGCGACTCAAGATCGCATCGTCTTCGCAAATCGTCAGTGGATGATCTCTTTCGATGGCAAGGTCCCACAGAGCAAGATGGGACAGGGCGTTTCCCAATGCTCCATCGCCGTATCGGAGATCCGGAGTGATAATGCTGCGGTCCACCAGCGGACCGCGCGCCGAATTTTTGCCCTCGACAGCGGAAAAGCGGGTGAAATTAACCGGCAATCGGCCATTGAGCCTCTCGAATACCGCCATTCGATCGGCACTACGGTCAAGATTGATGACGTGAATCCCCATTGGCGGACGCCTCAAGTCCCGCTGTGCAGAGATAGGAGCGCTTCAGCTTGCGGCCACGAGACGCCGCCTGGCCGCAGGAATGACCGCCCTTCCCACTTCTGGGCACGCGAATTTCAACAATATGCCAATGAGAGGAATTCGTGAGTCCGTGAAATTCTCTGCGTCTTCCCCGCTCGTTGAAACCAAGCTACCGCTGGAGGCGTTCGCAGTTTTGCTTGTAATTCAAGTTCTTGGGGTCGAGCGTTGCCGCGGCCTGATATTCACTCAAAGCGCCGGCCCGGTCGCCTTTTTGCTCGAGGGCATCGGCGAGTGTGGCGTGCACGGCGGCGTCATTAGGATTGATGCGCAAAGCCTCATGCTCCTCGGAAATCTTCCCGTCCAGGTCGCCCCTGGCTCCCAGAATGATGCCTAATCCCTCGTGCCCCTGTTCGTTATTGGGGTTTAACTTCAAGGCCGCATGATATTCGGCGATGGCTCCGTCCCAGTCACCCTTGTTGCGGAGAGCATCCGCCAGATCAACGTGCGCTTGGTCGCTGTTGGGATTCAGCCGCAGCACCTCACGGTCTTCCGCAGCGGCGCCGTCCCAATCCTGCTTGCCTTCCAGCGCCGCGGCCAGGCCGGAGTGGGCGGCTTCGCTGTTGGGGTTCAGCCGCAAAGCTTCCTTGTATTCGGAAACCGCCCCATCCCAGTCACCTTTGTGCTCGAGCGCCACGGCAAGGCTGCCATGAATCAAGTCGCTCTTGGGATTTTGTTCCAGCGCCTTGTGGTATTCGGCTATGGCGCCGTCCCAGTCGCCTTTGTTCACCAGCGCGATTCCCAAGTTGGCGCGAGCGAAGTCATTATCGGGATTTATTTTCAACGCCTCGCGTTCTTCCGTGACCTCACCCGTCCAGTCCTTCTTCCCTCCCAGAGCCACTCCCAGGTAGGCGTGGCCGTCGTCACTCTTCTGGTTCATCTTCAGGACCTCGCGGGCCTCGTTCTCCGCGCCGTCCCAGTCGCCCTTCCCTCCAAAAGCGATGCTGATCATGATGTACGCCTTCTCGCTGTTGGGATTCAGTTTCAGAGCCTGCTTGGCGGCCGTAACATCATCATCCCATTTTTTCTGCTTGCCCTCGGTGGCCGCCAGGGCCAGGTAAACGTCGGCATTGGAGGGGTCCACGGAGAGGGCTTCGTGAAATTCATTTTCGGCGTCCGGATATTGGCCTTTGATCTTGAATTGCGCTCCTTGTGACACGTGGAGAGCGACAATATCCAGGGTAGCCTGGTTGGGATCGGGCGCAGTTGCGGGGGCTTTCCCCTTGGGGGGTTTGGCACCGCCGGCGCTTGGGGCGCTTGGGGCGGAAGGAGCGCTGGGAGCGGAGGGCATGGTCGGGGCAGAAGGCATGCTGGGAGCAGAAGGCGCGCTGGGGGATGGGGCGCTCGGCGCGCTGGAACCGCCAGGGGCACTGGAACCACCAGGGGCGCTGGGAGCACTTGGGGCGCTAGGCGGGCTGGCGCTGCTGACTTTGCTTCCCAACTTTAAAATGCTCTTGATCTTGCCCGGCTTGGGTTTGTCGTTCGTTGCAGTTGTACTGACCGTGGAAGGCGGTTTCACCTTGGCGTTCCTGAGCGCAGCAATCAATTCATCGTCACCGCCGGCATTACGCACTTCCTGAAGGTACGGGTCTCGCACGGTAAAGCTGACGCCGCGATCCGTCACTTTATCCGCTACATCCGGAGAAGGGGTATCCGCGGCCAACTCGGCGACCACCTGCACCTGGTTGAGCGCCGTTTTATCCCGCACCGCTTTGATAAATGAGTCTTTCGCTCCGGCTTGTTTTAGGGAATCAAGATATTCTTCGTTGGGCGTGAAGTTGATTCCGCGCTGGGTGATGGACGCTGCGCCCGACTCCTCTCCCAACCCGGCCTTCACCATGTTACTGACTTCATCCTGCGTAAAGGGCTCATTGGCGCGCAGCGATTTAATGAACGGATCCTTGGCGCCATAGGACTTGAGCTGTTTGATGAACTTCGCGGTCGGCTCAAAGTCAATTCCGCGCTTTAAGACCATGCCCGCTCCCTGCTCATTTCCAAGCCCGGCTTTTACCATGTTAAGGATTTCCTGTTGGGTAAAAGGTTTATCCTGTGCCCGTGCCCCCGGGACAATGGCCAAGCCTACGGACAGCACGATGAGAGCCAATGCTTTATGAAATTTCATGGCAACCTCGCGAGGTCATCGAGGAATCAAACGGTTTCATATTCTACCGCAAAAAGGGAAAAATTCTACCTCGTAGGAAAAGCATTGCTTTTGGGATTTGCGCATGATTTCGGACGATTGAAAGCCCAGAGTCTCCCGGGTCCTTAATCGCGTAGAGCCGCCGTGGAGGGAGGCGGGAATCTTAAGGCACCTGTTCGGTGACCTGCCCCGGGAAGGTAATTGTAATCACCCCTCCCCACATACACTCGCACACGGAGGTCTCATCGAGAGCAGGAAATTCACCGATAATCACGGTTGGAGAGCCGGGAGCCCATGGCGCTACTGTGGCCGGAACGCAAGGCATGGGGGTGAGCACGCCCAATGCCGCGGCAGTAGCGGCAGCCACCTCAGGGTTGGCGGGCGACATGCACATGCCAAACGTGGGGATATTGTCCATCGGGGCAAAATCCATGATGGTGGCGGCTGGCATTCCCGAAGTGGTGGTGGTCGGGGCGGAAGTGGCAATCAAAGCCGCGGGGGCCACTCCAAACGGGCACATGAGCAATGCTCCGTCGCAAACCTGGCAGGACATAGGAATCTCCTTTCCTTAACCTCAGCGTTGCATGGCTTGTTGTTGCATCCGAGCCAGCAAATTCGTACCTTTTTGCATAAACACAGCGTACTTCTCTTTAGCCTTTTTGGGTTCTTTTTGAAGAGCGGCCATGAGAACCGCGTTGGCAACCATGACGGATGTAAGCTTGTCGGGAGGAGGTACAGGCCGCGAGTGTTGGGGCGGGGCAAGGCTGGGGCCGGCAAAGAAAGCTCCCATGGCCAGCAACCCCGACGCCGTCCTGGGCTTTTCCTTGGCCGCAACTTGCTTGGCTGCCCAACGATTTTCTTCACTCGGGTCGGCCACCCACCTTTCCGCGGCGATCTGAACATCCGAAGGTTGAACCTTTTGGCTTGCCAGAACATGCTTCACGCACAAGCAACCCCACCCCACGGCTTCGCGCTTGGGAAGCAGGTGTGCGAGCAGTTTGAGCGCGTCAGGAAACAACTCATTTTCAACGAGGAGGGCGATGAACTCTTTGGTCGAGGCTCCTTTGCTGAGGAGGGCCTTGGCCTCATCCCCAACTTTTGCCCGCTCGCAAAGCTGGAGCAAGGGCGAAGCCGGTGTTTCGGCAGTCTGGTTTCCACCCATTTCCTTACCTGGCCTTTTCCCCGGTCCTGCTGCTCCCGTTATCCGGAACCGGTTAGGAGTTGATATTCGTCATCGAGCCGGTGAGCCCCAGTATGCCATCAGCTTCCACGTTGATCATCGCTCCGGACACTTGAACTTCCGATTCTCCGCTAATGGTAATCGACGGTGCACTAATCTCGATGCTAGACGGGCTGATGGTAATACTGCTTCCCCCGCACGTCAGGGTAATTGATTGCATAGCCGTGGTGGAGGCCGAGCCTGCACTCACCGTGGTACTCTGATTTCCCAGGGAGACGGTCAAAGAATCGTTGCCGGTGGATACGGTCACGCTGCGGTTGCCAGTGCTCACCGTGTGAGTATCGTTCCCCGTGCTGACCATCACGACGCGGTCTCCGGTGCTGACCGTGAGGCTGTCCTTTCCCGTACTCACGGTCACGCTGCGGTCGCCCTGCTGGACGGTCAGCGAGTCATTACCCGAGACCGTGTGAGTGCGGGTGCCCGACTTGATCGTCACGTTTTCGTTGCCGTTGGTTACGGTCTCCGTCCGATCCTGATCAACCGTGATGGTCTGATCGTTATAGACGTGCAGGTCCTGGTTGTTCTGAACGCGAATCGCCATGTCCTTCTCGGCCCGCATATAATAGACCTCTGACCCGGCGGTGTCGTCGAAGGTCAGCACGTTAGCGGCGTCCGAGCCGCCATTCTTCGTACTGCGTGTGCGGAAGCCGCTAATGTTCATGTTGGTGGGCTGCGTCCCAGGCGGCATCATGTTGGCGTTATAAACCGACCCGGTAATAATCGGCCGATCTGGATCTCCTTCCTCGAAATCAACTACCACTTCCTGGCCAATGCGGGGGAGGAAGAGCGCGCCCCAAGTGGCGCCCGCCCAGACCTGCGCCACGCGAATCCAGCACGAGCTGTTCTCATTATTTTGCCCCTGGCGATCCCAGATAAACTGGACTTTGATGCGCCCATATTTGTCTGTGTAGATCTCTTCCCCGGACGGGCCGACAACCACGGCGGACTGCAGTCCCTGCACGAAAGGTTTGGGAGTGACACGGGCAGGGCGATAGGTCCCCGTCGCAGGTATGCACGTGAAATGATTGGAATAGCTTTCGGTCTCGGTTGTTCCCGACAGGTAGGTTTCGCCTGCCGTGGCCGAGTGTTGCACTTCGGTAATGATGTAGCTGGTATTTTGATCCGAACGGTCATGGTCCTCGAGGGTGAATGTGTAGCCGGACGCAAGCCAGCGGCAAGTGCTCGATCCGGTTACCACCATATAAGTGGCTTCTTCTTCCTCGATCCGCAGCTTGGCGACGGATGTGCCTTGACTCGCAGTCTCATACAGTCCCGGGTAGTCAAACAGTTCGTAGGGTTTGCTGGCAGTGAGATCCACCACAGTGGGAGCGCTCGAAAGCAGGCTGGTGCTGGGGGTCGTAAAGTTGTAGTCATTCACCGTATATTTGCCCGTGCGGAGTTCCTGCTCAACGTGCCACGCTGTGACCACGTCCTGATTGTCCACGCCGCCACCGCTGCTATACGGCGCAGTGGAGACGTCAGGACAATTCACAAAGACGCTCGAAGCGTCTGCAAGGACCATCGTGTGCTGCCCTTGCGTGGTGTGGTCAAAGTAATAGAAGATTCCGTTCTCCTCCATCAGCCGGGACACAAAGTTGAAGGCAGTTTCGCGGTATTGGACGCAATACTCAAGTGTAGGATAGGTAGTCGTCGTTTTATTGTCGAATTTTGCCACGGAAGAAAACAACCCAAATACCTGCGAGATGATGTCCGGAACGGCCAAATTCTGGTAGATGCGGCAATCGGAGCTGCGGGTGAGGAACCACAACCAGGGAACCACCTCCGCGGTATAGCGAGTGAAGTAGCGATCGTCCGTTTCGGCTTGCGCAAACTTGCTGACATAGCCGTTAATGTAGCGGGGCGTGCCGTCGGCCAGGTTGATGGTAATCGTGACGTTCTGTCCGACAATGTCGCTAAATGTTATTGAAGCATTCTGGTACGCCAGCAGATCGAGTTGGTAGCTGAACAGGCGGGAAATCCCTTCGTGGCCATTCAACGAATGCAGCAGCAGCGCATCGGTGCCAAGAGGCGTGCTGATTGACAACATCCTGTTGGCTTGTGTGTACGATGATCCCGAGGCTCCCATGGTGCGATCCTTTCCTGCATGCCGCGACGCAATCGCTTCAAGTCCGGCACGGTCCCCAGGGCTTAAAGGCCCTCAGGGTGCAATACTGAAGTTAGGCATCAAGACCCAGCAACTTTTGGTGAAGAACCGGCCATTTCAGCTTTCTTCACCTTACTTCCTCCCGCTTCCTTTATGTTAAATCTCCAGCCAATCAGCCAGTTATACTGCGATGGTGGCCACGGGGCTAGTGATACACGAATGCTCCGTCGGCTCCAACGCCGATGTGGAAGCTGGTGGCTTTTTCACCTTGAGCCATTCGCCCCAGCAGTTCGCGCGAAATATCCGGCAGCAGAGTGTTGGTGAGAATGTTGTCGACGTTGCGGGCGCCGCTCTCGACTTCCGTGCAGCGGCTGGCCACCGTCTCGACCAGCGCCGGCTCATAGGTGAGGCGAATTTTGTGGTTCTCCTCGATCCGTTTCCTAATTCTCCCCAACTTCAATTCGATGATGAGCTTGAGAGAATCCGCGCCGATGGGGAAGTAAGGAATGAGCACCATGCGCCCCAGGAAAGCCGGCTTGAAAATCTTGTTCAGCTCGGGCCGCATGGCTTTGATGATTCCCTCGGCTGAGGGCATGGTTTCCTTGTCCGCGCACAGTTTCATCATCTGGTCGGTGCAGGCGTTGGTGGTGAGAATGATGATGGTGTTCTTGAAATCGATTTCGCGGCCCTCGCCATCCTCCATATTGCCCTTATCGAAGACCTGATAGAAGAGTTCTAGCACATCAGGATGCGCCTTTTCGACTTCATCGAGCAGGACGACAGAATACGGGCGCCTGCGAACGGCTTCGGTCAAAACGCCGCCCTCGCCATAACCCACATATCCGGGAGGCGAGCCCTTCAACGTTGAAACCGTGTGCGCCTCCTGGAACTCCGACATGTTGATGGTAATCAAGTTGTGTTCACCGCCGTAAAGCAGATCGGAGAGGGCCAACGCCGTCTCGGTCTTTCCGACCCCGCTCGGGCCCACCAGCATGAAGACTCCAATGGGCTTGTTCGGATCATCCAAAGCGGCCCGGGAGGTTTGCACGCGTTGGGCAATCATACCCAAGGCATGGTCCTGGCCGATCACGCGCTTCCCCATGACCGAACTGAGCGAGAGCACGGTGGAGATTTCATCCTTCAGCATTTTGCCGACGGGGATGCCCGTCCAGGCGGAGAGCACTTCGCCCACGATCTGGCCGTCTACGGCCACTCGAATCATGGGCGTTTCGCCCTGCAAGGCGGCGAGCTCAGCTTCCAATTTGGCGAGTTCGGCGCGCAGGGCTTGCGGGTTGGCCGTCGCGGCGGTTGCCGGATCTGGAGCCGTGGCCGCAGCCGTGGCGCTCGCTGCTTCCGCCACAGGGGCGGGCGCTGATGCCGCAGCCGCCGCGGGTTGTGCAGGCGCAGCAGCGGAAGTCCCTCCCTTTCTGCCCTCGATTTGCGCATGGAGAGCCCGAATCTTTGAAACCAGGTCGAATTCCTTGGTCCAGCGCTCCTTCAAAGTTTTCAAACGGCCTTCCACGTCGGTCTTTAGTTTGGCGATTTCCGCCAGCCGTTCGGCGTGATCCGCCCCAATCGCCACCTCGCGCTCGAGAATCCCGCGCTGGACGTCCAAGTCGTCCAATTGTCGAGTCGCATCCTCAATCGCCGGCGGAGTGGCGCTTTGTCCAAGGGCCAGGCGCGCGCAGGCGGTATCCAAAATGCTCACCGCCTTGTCGGGCAATTGCCTGCCGGCAAGGTACCGATGGGAGAGCTTCACGGCGGAAGTCAGCCCCTCATCCAGAATGCGAACCTGATGATGCTTCTCGAGCGAGGGAACGATACCTCGGAGCATTACCGAGCACTGGTCCTCGAGCGGTTCTTCCACCTTCACCACCTGGAAGCGCCGGGCCAGTGCCGGGTCCTTTTCAAAGTACTTCTTGTATTCGGACCAGGTGGTGGCGGCGATGGTGCGCATTTCACCGCGCGCCAGAGCAGGTTTCAGCAGGTTGGCAGCATCGTTCTGGCCGGCCTGCCCGCCCGCGCCAATCATATTGTGCGCCTCGTCGATGAACAGAATGATGGGGACGGGAGATGCTTTGACCTCTTCAATAAGGCCCTTGAGGCGATTTTCAAATTCTCCCTTGATGCCCGCTCCGGCTTGGAGCAGGGCCAAGTCCAAAGTGCGCACCACCACGTTGCGGAGCGGCGGCGGCACATCCCCCTTGGCGACGCGCGCGGCGAAACCTTCCACCACCGCGGTTTTCCCGACTCCGGCCTCGCCCGTCAGGATGGGGTTGTTTTGCCGGCGCCGCATCAGGATATCGACGATCTGGCGAATCTCCTTGTCCCTTCCCAGCACGGCATCGATCTTGCCCGTCTTGGCGTTCTCCGTAAGATTGACGGTGAATTGATCCAGATTTTGAGTCTTGCCCCCGCCGGCAGGCTTGGGTGCGCCCGGAGCGCCCGGTGCCGCGGACACCGGCGCCGCCATTTCTTCCTCGGAGCGCTCCATGATGGAGAGAAAATCCTTGCGCAAAACCTCCGCTTCGATCTTCTGCATTTCCTTGCTGACCTCGCGAACCAGCCGGCTGAGGTCGTCATTGGAAAGCAGAGCCAGCACCGTGAAGCCCGTCCGAATCTCGCCGGATCCAAATTCGATGGACCCGACCGTCCAAGCCTCTGTCAGCATTTTGACAACGGTGGGGCTCAGGGTAGGAGTCCGGGCATTGCCCTTTTTGAGCTTGTCGAGGCTGCGCGTGAGTTCAGCGGTGAGGCGAGACTTGTCGATGTTGAAGCGATTCACAATCGCGGCAAAATCGCCGTCCTGCTGATCGAGAAGCTTCATGAGAAAGTGTTCGACTTCGATGTCATAGTTCGTGCGCGCCAGGCAAAGTCCGGCCGACGCCTCGAGCGTCTTGCGGGTAAAGTCATTCAGTTTTCCGATCAGCGACTTTAGATTGATGTTCATTTGGGTTTCCTTCCCATAATTGGAGAATGGTTTCCGAAGCGTCGACGATCATCGGGCGCGTCTTAAGGTAAGTATGCCAGCCGAGTTGGGGAGCGTCTTCCCCTTCAGCGCCCAACTCGCACTCAGGAACATCCGTGTGGCCGAGCACCAGTTTAATTTCAAAATCGAATGCTCCATCCGTAAAGAATGTCGTGAGGGCGCGGAGGGAGTTAAAGGCAGAGCCTTGCGGCAGGAAGTCCTGATACTGTTTCAAGGTTAAAGGCCCGATGGCGATCCGAACCCGCGCGGTCTGGTCCCATACTTCGTCGCCCACCACCGCCCCGACTCCCAGTTGCTCGGACTCGCCGAATCCCGCGTCGAGAGATGTCTGGGTATGGCGGTCAAGGGGATACCAGCCGCCCGCGAATTGATCCACCTGGACGGGAACTTCAAAGTAGTCTCCTAAAATGCTTTGCAGCGCTTCCGCCGAGCGCGGACGTTGTGCCAGGAGGCCCGCAAAATAGAGCAGCGAGTCGTCCGGTACGGGAAGCCGGTCCTGCAGGCCGGGAGTTCCCATGCCGATGAGATCCAGCAAATGATGGGAAAACTGGTCCAGCCCCTCGCGTTCGTAGGCGACGGAGAACCGGTATTTCTCCCAGGCCAGAAAAAAGAGCGAAATCATTCGGTGATTGAAAATATCGAAAAAATCGGCGGGAGATTCGTCGCCGGCGCGAATCCGCTCTGCCACGAGTGAGGTGTAATAAAGGGGCAGGACGCCTTCCGGCCCCGTCAGTCCCATGAAGTTGACCGTCATCCTCCCAATTTGATCCTTCTGGGGCCACTCGAGAGCTTCCACTGGGCTGGGAGGAAAGGCCAAAGTTGAATGAGCGCCGAAGCGGATAACCTCGTCGGCAGGAGGACTAAACCTCCCCACCGGCTTTCGACCCGGAAACAGGCGCTCAAGCAGACGGACGGCTTGAAAGAACTCGAAGAGAAAGGGCTGCTCCCGGAGTTCGGTTTCCGCTGTGGAGGCGCTTACATCAGGATCACTTGGCCCGCTCGTGGTGGCCATTGTTTCAACACCCCTCTGCGCTGGCGAGTTCTGACGATAAGCTGGCTGAAACTATTCAGTGACGCATACAAGCCGAGAAATTGCTCAAGGACGGCGGCGAAGAGATACACCCCTCCTCCCGCATATTCATCTTCATTAAACTCCAACTGCACCTGGGTCCCACGCGCAAAGGCGATTCCGCCATCGGAAATGATGCGGGCAAAATGCCGTTTGCTGCTCACGCCCACAATCCCGCCGATTTGCTTGTCCAGGTCGGCGGAATCAGAGAAATTATAGAGCCTCAGGAGTTCATGCAATGCATCCTTGCCTTCATCCACGATGGAGAGGTAATTCAAAGTCAAATGGGAGATCAAACGCCATAGGGCATTCCGTTGCATGGGTGGGCGAAGCGTAGGAGTCGGCTTGCGCAAGGCAACGGCGCCTTTGAGCGAAGCGACCCCCTCCACCTCAAAGTCGCCGCGCTCATTGCCGAACGGCAAACGGGTCAGGATATCGCGATTCGTACATGTGCAATGAGCCGTAATCACGTGCGTTTCCGGAAGGCTGGTCCGCATGGAAAGGTCGACCAGAAACAGGGAGACTTCCGAACCCTCATCGCCCTTGCGGGTGGATGGACGCCGCGTGGAGTACCAGAAGGTCTGTTTTTTTTCCATCAAGGTCCGGTGCCGGTAGGAGTAAAAGGGCTCATAGTGGGTCAGTTCGTGAGTCACGGGATCGGTGCTGACCACATCATCGATGGAGAAAATCTCGGTGGACATTCTCCTGCGCGCGTCCGGAATCACGGGATATTCCGAGCGCCTCTGCGTCAGCAAGATGGGCTCGGCGGTCTGCGGGAAAAGATTGATAATCGGCGAAGCTCCGGGAACAATCGCCTTGGCCGTGACCGCCAGGGCCAGCCTCTGGTGCCGCTCCTCGAGTTCGTAGGGTGAGATCAGGAAGACAATTTCCGTTTTTCCTCCGCCCATCCCTTTCAGGGCTTGATCGAGGCCGTTTAATTCGAAAAAGAAGAATTTTTCCGGAAAGGCAAAGTATTCCTGGAGCAGCCGATAACCCTGGAAAGACCTTCGCGGATAAGGGAGCACGGATTCCGATTCCGGGAAGCCCATAGGGCGCAACGAACCCGCGTTGAGCGTGTGTACAGGCTTTTTGGTGTTGTCGGGGTCCCGCACGATAATCTGGCGGCAATTGTTGGAAAGCAATTCGTAGAGCGTGTTGACCACGTCACTCTCGCCGTGCAGATAGAACCGGAACGAAGGCATTTGGAGCTTCTCGAAGGTTGCATCCGAGAGGCAGGAAAGCTCCACC
>JASHTZ010000165.1 GCA_030040295.1 Terriglobia bacterium
GTTTCCGCCGCCGAAATGCTCGAAGCCGCCGGGGCCAAGAACATCAAGTCGTATGCAACCCCGGGGACTCCGGGCGGGGCAATCCACGAGGTGGGTATTGCGCGCATGGGAACGAATCCGAAGACTTCCGTCTTGAATGGATTTCAGCAGGCGCATGATGTGCCGAATTTGTTTGTCATGGACGGCGCGGGATTCCCCTCGAGCGCCTGCCAGAATCCCACGCTCACCATCATGGCGCTCTGTGTTCGGTCATGCGACTACCTGAAGGATGAGATGAGGAAAGGAACGATTTGAATTTTTTTGTAGCGCAGGCGCCTCGTCCGCTGTGGCATGGGCTTCGAGCCTGTGCCCAAGGGCAGGATGGCCGTGCCACTACCGAGGCAAGGAGCTCGAATGAAAGAATCCCCACAAGCTGGTCCCAACGCTTCACCCGTTAGGCGCGAAGGCATAAGCCGGCGCGAAATGGTGCAAAAACTCGTGACTGGAGCTTCGAGCGGGATTATCGCCTCGAGCATCGCCGTTCCCGCAGCGGCGGAAGAGCCAGCGCCGGCTTCTGCCACGAGTGCAGAGCAGGGCGCGCAACCTGCCGAATGGACTCCCCAGTTCCTTGACCTGCATCAGGCAGAAACTCTCGAGCCATTGGCGGAGATCATCATCCCCGGCTCAACGAAAGCTGAGGTAACACAGTTCACCGACCTCCTGCTGAGCGTGGACACCGTCGAGAATCGCGCAAAGTTTGTCGCCGCGATTTCCGCCATGGATGGCGAGGCGCTTCGCAGCGGCGGCGTGCCCTTCAAGGAGCTCGTCAAGGCGCGTCAGGTCGATATCCTGACACTGGCCTCCCATACTGCGCCCGCCCTTTCCTCGGAAAGCAAGGGCGACGCATCGAATGCCTCCGCCGCGGAGCCCTCCTCCAATCTTCGCGATCATTTCGAGAACCTGAAGGAGTGGGTGAGGAAAGCGTATTACTCCTCCGAAATCGGAACGCGCGAGCTGGGCTGGTCGGACACATATTTTTACGATAGCCTTCCTCCCTGCAATGGCACGACTTCATAATTCGGACCTTGACCGCGAAAGCTTCTTCCCATGCGCGATCCGAAAGGGGCATCACTTACATGCGTCGTAGAACATTTCTGCTCAGTGGCCTGGCGGCAGGATCGGAATGCCTGCTGTCTGCGCGCGGTAATCTTGCCGCACCTGCGGATTACATTGACTATGCCGACTTTTGCGCGCTCCCCGAAAATGAACGGGTGTTCCATGCGGTTCACAACGGCCGCATCGTCACCGAGCACATGGTGGATGCAGGATGGAACGCTCAAAAATGGGACCGCCCGCCCGATTTACCCGTCCCCGGCGGCTCGCACGACGGCGTGGCGATGAACTCGCCCTTCCCGGACCTCGCCGGCGGCGGACCCTACAAACCCACTTGGGACTCGCTGCTTCAGTACGAATGCCCGGAATGGTATCGTGACGCCAAATTTGGCATCTGGAATCACTGGAGCCCGCAGTGCGTTGCCGAGGCCGGCGATTGGTACGCGCGCTACATGTACGTGCAGGGACATAAGAAATACGAATTCCAACTCGACCACTTCGGCCACCCCTCGCGATTCGGTTACAAGGACCTGTGCGCGCAGTGGACGCTGCTCAACTGGGAGCCCGCCGAGTTGATGGATCTGTACGTGCGCGCGGGCGCGCGCTTCTTCGTCGCGCTGGCCAATCATCACGATGGGTTCGATACGTGGAATTCCAGGCACCATCCCTGGAATTCCGCGAACGTGGGCCCGCATCGCGACGTGCTGGGAATCTGGGCGGCGGAGGCGCGCAAGCGCGGATTGCGCTTCGGCGCAACCATTCACCAGGCGTTCAATTGGAACTTCTTCCAGGCCGCGCACGGGGCCGACGCCACGGGGCCGCTGGCAGGCAAGCCCTACGACGGGCATTTGACCCTTGCCGACGGGCACGGTCAGTGGTGGGAGGGACTCGATCCACAGCGCCTTTATGGCCCGAAGCACCCCACCGACGCCTTGCCGGAGGATTGCTACGTCAAAGACTTCTACGATCGCACCCGCGACCTCGTGGACCAGCACAATCCCGACCTGTTGTATTTCGACACCACGCTCTTCCCCCTCGGCTGGGGGGGAATGAACATCGGCGCGTACTATTACAACCACAGCCTGAGCGTAAACGGTGGAAAGATGGAGGCGGTGGCGAACGTCAAGCGCGTCCCCGGGAACCTTGCCAAGGCGGTGGTGGCCGATTACGAGCGCGGCCTGTCGGGCGCCATCCTTCCTCACCCGTGGCAGTCGGAAACCTGCATCGGCGACTGGCATTACCTGCGCACGCTTTACACCGACGCGGGTGAGTTCGGCGGTTACATGCAACCACGCGAGGTTATTCATTGGTTGGTTGATACCGTTAGCAAGAATGGTACCTTTCTGCTGAATATCCCCGGCAAGCCCGACGGAACGATTGACAGCAAGGAGCGCCTGATCCTCGAGCGGCTCGCGGATTGGATGAGAATCAACGGCGAGGCCATCTATGCCACGCGCCCATGGAACGTTTTCGGCGAAGGGCCGCACCTGACCGCCGTGACGGTGAACGGCAAATTGACCGCGCCCTTCGACGCGCGCGACGTTCGCTACACCCGCAACAAGTCCGGTGCGGCGGTCTATGCCGTCGTGCTCGGCCGGCCGGAGGAAAGGCTGGTTCTTCGCGCGTTGGGGACAGCGGCGACGCCTGCGCCGGGAAAGGCGGGCCGCGTGGAGCGGCTGGGCTCATCAGAAGCGATTCACTGGAAACAGGAAGCGGAAGGGCTGCGAATTGAACCACCCCAGCAGACGCCGTCAGAGCAGTCCGCCGTGGCTTTCAAGATAAGTTTGGAGTAGCGATGCCCCCGTTTGGGATTGACAACTCGCTGGTGCGCCTTTATGTTACGCTTATTCTGGAAAACGGTCACACCATCCAGCGGGTTCGTGGTTCAGGCTTATAAGCTGCAAAGGGGGCTGGGGAATTTCGCACGATCGATGCGAGGGCGGAACTGTTCCCACCGGGATGACGATTCGTAATCTCTGTGCGAAAATCATCTGGAAGTCTAAGGTCGCAGGGATTCAAGAACCTCAGGGAGATTCACTGGGATGAGCCAAGCCGAAGACACGCTGGACGCCAACCATGTTCTGACCATCGATGAGATCTCAAATCTCGCGCGGGTGGGGGGCAAACCCGCCGAAACGCTGATGAACGTGGTGGCGCTGATCGCCCGCCGCTTCAACACCGAGGTTTGCTCGGTATATTTGCTGGAGCCGGACCGCGTGAGCCTGGTTCTGGCGGCGACCGTCGGCCTTCGTCCGCAGTGCATTGGCACCCTGCGCATGGCGACACACGAAGGCCTGGTGGGATTGGTGGCGGAGCAACTGCGCCCCGTGGCGGTGGAAGAGGTCAAGAATCATCCTCGCTTCAAATACTTTAAGGAAGCCGGCGAGGACGCCTACCGGTCATTTCTCGGGATTCCTTTGATTGACCAGGGCCTGCTGCAAGGCGTGCTCACCGTACAAACCGTTGACCCGCGCGTTTACCGCGATGAAGAAATCAGCATGCTTTCCCAGGCCGCTTCCCAGGTGGCGCCCGTGGTGAGCGAAGCGCGCCACCTTGACCGCTTTATTGCTCCCTCGCAGGAGCGGCTGTGGTCGCTGGCGCGCAACTTGTGGTGGACTTGGGACCACGACTCAGGCGGCTTGTTTCTCGATCTCGACCCGGTACGCTGGCGGCAGTTCAATCACAACCCTCTGGCCGTGCTCGCGCCCTTGACTCTGGAGGGAATTGAGCGCCGCGCCCGCGAGCTCGTTCTGCACGGGCGAATCAATTACGCCTACCGCCGGCAGCGTGAGTATCTGCAAAGAGACCATACCTGGGGCGCCAAGCATGCGGGAATCCTTCGCCCGCGCCCGGTGGCGTATTTCTCCGCGGAATTCGGCGTGCACGAATCCATTCCCATTTATTCCGGCGGTCTGGGCGTGCTCTCCGGCGACCACATCAAAAGCGCATCAGACCTGGATATCCCCCTGGTGGGCGTGGGCCTGTTTTACAGCCAGGGCTATTTCCGCCAGCGCCTGGATTGGGACGGCTGGCAGCGCGAGGAATATTTTGAAACGGACGTCAGCTTGTTGCCCATGGAGCCGGCTATCGGCAAATCGGGCGAGCCGGTGACCGTGCAGATCGACACGCGCAGCGGTTCGATTCGCGCCAAGGTGTGGAGGCTCAAAGTCGGGCGATGCGACCTGCTTCTGCTCGACTCCAACGTCCCCGGCAACGCTCCCGAAGACCGCGAATTGACCTCGCGCCTTTACGGCGGTGACGGACGCGTGCGAATTCGCCAGGAATTGCTGTTGGGCGTGGGCGGCATTCGGGCCCTGAAGGCAATGGGTATCACTCCCGGTGTTCTGCATCTGAACGAGGGCCACAGCGCCTTCGCCGTGCTCGAAGCGATTCGCACCCGCATGGAGGACGAGGGCCTGTCGTTTGAACAGGCTGCGCCGTTGGTCTACCGTGAAGTGGTTTTCACCACCCACACTCCAGTGCCCGCCGGCCATGACCGCTTCAACTCCGGCTTGATTGAAGAACACCTGGGCCCGCTGCGGGATAGACTGGGGATTTCACTGGAGGGCCTGATGGCGATTGGCCGTGTGAAGCCCGCCGATGCGAGCGAGGAATTTTGCATGACCGTGCTGGGATTGAAAGTTTCCCGCCGCGCCAATGCCGTTTCCGCGCTTCACGGACACGTTTCGCGCGCCATGTGGAAAGGTCTTTATCCGGGTGAGACCGAGGAAACCGTTCCCATCGGCCACATCACCAACGGCGTGCATGTGCCGAGTTGGCTCGCGCCACAGATGTTCCGGCTCTACGACCGCCACCTGGGAACCGGATGGCACGAACAGAGCAGCGAGCCGCGCATCTGGGAAGGCATTGAGAACGTTGACAATGGCGAACTTTGGGAGACGCACCTGAGCCTGAAACAGCGTCTGCTGGAATTTGTCCGCATGCGCAGCATGGAACAGGCCGAACGGCGAGCCGAGCCACTGGAAATCCGGCAACGCCTGGGCCGCGTGCTCAGCCCTGACGCCTTGACCATCGGATTCGCCCGCCGCTTTGCCACCTACAAGCGCGCCAACCTCATCATGACCGATCTCGAGATGCTCGCTTCGCTGGCGAACGATCCGAAGCACCCTCTGCAGTTCATTTTCGCCGGAAAGGCTCATCCGCGCGACGATCCTGGCAAGCGCATTGTCCAGCAAATCGCCCAAATGATGCGCGACAAGAAATTTTCCGACCGCATGGTCTTTATCGAGGACTATGACATCAACGTAGGCCGCCATTTGGTTCAGGGCGTGGATGTGTGGCTCAACAATCCGCGCCGGCCCCTCGAAGCCTCAGGGACAAGCGGGCAGAAGGTGGTTCTGAACGGCGGGCTTAATCTTTCGGTTTTGGATGGCTGGTGGGCAGAGGCGTATGATGGCCTGAACGGCTTCGCCATCGGCACCGGCCGGACCAATACCAACATGGGACTGCACGATTTACGCGACAGTGAAGACCTGTACCGGGTCCTGCGCGAAGAGGTGATTCCCCTTTATTACCAGCGTGACCGCGACGGCCTGCCGCACGGCTGGATTAAACGCATGAAGCGCACCATCCGCACGCTCGGCTGGCGATTCAACGCCGACCGCATGGTGATGGACTACACGCTGAAATGTTACGTCCCCGCCGCCGGCGGCACTTCCAGCGATATGAGCAACACTCATTAGCCGTGGCGCGTCTGGATTGCAGGCTCTGCGCTTCCCATAGGGTTTGCCCTCCCTCACAAAAGCTTTTCTCAATCATAGGAAGTTTTTATGCTACGCCCTATTGACATGCCTACGGGACGTGGCGATACCCTATAGCCTTCAGAAATTGAGTTTTTGTGGCTGGCGTAGTGCGGGCATCTTGCCCGCTGTGGCATGGGCTTCCAGCCCATGCGCACGGGCGGGGACGCCCATGCCACTTCGCGCTTGCTATGAACCTTCGATCCTACCAAACCGACGGCTTTTATGACGAGGTTTTCCATGCCAAGGGAGAGGCTCGTCCGGAAGCGCGTTTACTGCTGGAGAAGATCGAGTCGCTCGAAGAAGGCGAGTTGCTGCGCTGCCAGCGCGCGGCGGAAACCATCCTGCTGCAAATGGGCATCACCTTCAACGTTTACGGGGATTCGGCGGGAACGGAACGGATTTTTCCCTTCGACCTGATTCCCCGCATCGTGCGCGCCGAGGAGTGGGATTGGGTCGAGCGCGGCTTGAAGCAGCGAATCCACGCCTTGAACGAATTCATCGATGACATTTACCACGACCAGAAAATCCTGAAAGACAAAATCATTCCCGAGGAAATCGTCAAGTCCGCCGCGTTTTATCGACCCCAATGCCACGGTATCAATCCACCGGGACGGGTTTGGGTCCACATCACGGGCACAGACCTGGTTCGCCACAGCGACGGCCAGATTTACGTGCTGGAGGACAATCTCCGCGTGCCCTCGGGCGTCTCCTACGTGCTCGAGAATCGCGACCTGATGAAGCGGACATTCCCGAAGGTTTTCGCCGGGCTGCACGTGCGCCCTGTGGACATCTACCCAAGCAAACTGCTGGAGACGCTGGAAGCCATCGCACCGCTGCGCGCCGCGGACAATCCTACCGTAGTGCTCTTGACGCCCGGCATGTACAACTCGGCGTATTTCGAGCACAGCTTTCTGGCGCAGCGCATGGGTATTCAGCTGGTCGAGGGCCGCGACCTCGCCGTTCAAGACGGTCTGGTGTGCATGCGCACCACCAAAGGTTTGCGCCGCGTGGATGTGATATATCGCCGCATCGACGATGATTTCCTCGACCCGCAGGCGTTCCGCCCCGATTCGCTGTTGGGGGTGCCGGGCCTGCTGGACGTTTATCGCGCCGGCCACGTTTCGCTCGCCAATGCTCCGGGCAATGGTGTGGCGGACGACAAAGTTGTTTACTCCTACGTGCCGGACATGATTCGCTACTACGAAGGCGCGGATGCGATTCTGCCGAATGTTCCTACATTTCTCTGCTGGAAGGACACAGACCGCCAGCACGTGCTGCAAAATCTCGACAAGCTGGTGGTGAAGTCAGCAAATGAGGCGGGCGGGTACGGGATGCTGGTGGGTCCGCACTCCACGGCTGCGCAACGCAAGGAATTCGCGGCGAAGATTAATGAAAATCCACGCAATTACATCGCCCAGCCTACGCTTTCTCTCTCGCGCGTGCCCACATTGGTGGAAGATCAGTTGGAAGGCCGCCACGTCGACTTGCGCCCCTACATTCTTTACGGCAAGGAAATCTACGTGCTGCCGGGCGGGCTGACGCGCGTGGCGCTGCGCAAGGGTTCGCTGGTGGTAAATTCTTCGCAAGGCGGCGGAAGCAAGGATACCTGGGTGCTGGCGCCGGTGCCGCAGGAAGGAGCCGTGAATGGCCAGTGAAACTGCGCCGCTCCTGAGCCGTGCTGCCGAGGCCGTCTACTGGATGGCACGCTACATCGAGCGTGCCGAAAATGTCGCGCGCTTCATCGACGTCAACCTGCACCTGCAACTCGATTTGCCCCTCGAACCCAATCACGAGTGGCAGCCCTTGATTGACACGTCGGGCGATGCCGCCATATTTCGCGAGAGGCAGGGCGAGGCCAAGAAGGCCAACGTCATCAAATTTCTGGTTTGGGACACCAACAACCTGAATTCCATTTCCTCCTGCCTGCGCGCCGCTCGCGAAAACGCCCGCTCGATTCGCGAAATCATCTCCACCGAAATGTGGGAGCAAGTCAACAGCATGCACCTGAAGGTCCAATCGCAGCGGGCGCTCTCTGAATCCGAGCGCCTGGCGGAATTCCTGCGCGGCTTCCGCCTGGGCTGCCACATGTTTGAGGGAATCACCGATTCGACAATGAGCTACAACGAGGCCTGGCACTTTCTGCGCCTGGGCCGCCAGCTTGAACGCGCGGACAAGACTTCGCGCATCCTCGACGTGAAGTACTTCATGCTGCTGCCCTCCGCAAACTCCATCGGAACTCCTTACGATGACATTCATTGGTCGGCGGTCTTGAAATCCGTGAGCGGATTTGAAATGTATCGCAAAAAGCACGGGCGGATTGCCCCGCGCAGCATCGTGGATTTCCTGGTGCTCGACCGCGAATTTCCGCGCGCCATCCGCCACTGCCTGCGGGTTGCCGATGAATCCCTGCACACAATAACCGGGACGCCCATGGGGTCGTGTCAATATCCCTCGGAACGCGCGCTCGCCCCCCTGCGCGCCGAGCTCGATTACACTTCCGTGCAGACCATCATCGGCCACGGCTTGCACGAATACCTCGATGGCTTGCAGGCGCGGATGAATGCCATCGATGACGCCCTGGCCTGCGACTTTTTCGCCAGTTCTCTCACCAGCCAGCCTGCCATGGCAGGAGGCGCGCCGTAATGGGAATTCGTGTCGGCCTCTATCATAAGACTGTCTACGAGTACGACTGCCTGGTTACGCTTTCACCGCAAATTGTCCGCCTTCGGCCCGCGCCGCACACACGCACTCCCATCACCAGCTACTCCCTCCGCGTCGAACCCAAGGAGCACTTCATCAACTGGCAACAGGATCCGCAGGGAAATTTTCTGGCGCGTCTGGTTTTCCCCAAGCCCACGCGGCGGTTTTCGCTGGAAGTGGATTTGACCGCCGATATGACAGTGATTAATCCCTTTGATTTCTTCCTTGAGCCGTATGCCGAGAAGTTCCCCTTCCAATACGAAGCCTGGGAGGTGCGCGAACTGGAGCCCTACTTGAAAATCTCGCCCCCGGGCCAGAAACTAAAGGCTTTACTTTCAAGTATTTCCATTGATTCGGAAGGCTCTGTGGCATTTCTCGTCAGGCTAAATCAGCGGCTCCAGCGCGAAATTCGTTATCTGATTCGCACCCAGCCTGGAGTGCAAACTCCGGAAGAAACCCTGGAACGCGCCAGCGGCTCGTGTCGCGACTCCGGATGGCTGCTGGTCGAAACGCTGCGTCATCTCGGGCTCGCGGCGCGATTCGTTTCCGGCTACCTGATTCAGCTCAAGCCCGACGTGAAGCCCCTCGAGGGTCCAGTCGGCCCGGACGCAGACTTTACAGACTTGCATGCGTGGGCGGAAGTTTACCTTCCCGGCGCGGGCTGGGTGGGGCTTGATCCCACCTCCGGATTATTTGCAGGGGAAGGACACATTCCCCTCGCCGCTACTCCGGAGCCACGCTCGGCCGCGCCCGTCACGGGCATGGTTAGTCCCAGCCAGGCGGATTTTCACCACGAAATTCGTGTCACGCGTCTGCGCGAACCGGCACGCGTCACCAAGCCTTACACCGAAGAGCAGTGGCAAGCGCTGTACCAACTCGGCGAGCGCATTGATGAAGAATTGGTGGCCGGCGACGTTCGCCTGACCATTGGCGGCGAGCCCACTTTCGTTTCGATCGATGACATGAACGGTGCCGAGTGGAACACCGAGGCCTTGGGCGATACCAAACGCCGGCTGGCGAGCGGCCTTCTGCTCCGCCTTCGCGAACAATTCGGCAAGAATGGTGTTTTGCATTACGGGCAGGGCAAGTGGTATCCCGGCGAACAGTTGCCCCGCTGGACTTTTTCCTGCTATTGGCGCACGGACGGTATTGCTCTTTGGAACGATGCATGCTGGCTGGCCAGTCTGGATCGTGATTATGGTTTTGGCGCGAGCGCGGCGCGGCAGTTTGCGCAGGTGCTGGCACAGCGACTGAAAGTCGGAGATGAATATGTCATTGACGCCTACGAGGACCCGCTCGCTTATCTCCTGAAAGAGGGTCGGCTGCCTGCCAACGTGAACTTGCGCGACAACAAACTCGACGATCCCCAGGAGCGCGCCCGGCTTCGCCAAGTTCTTGACCGTGGATTGAGCCAGCCTGTGGGTTACGTACTCCCGCTGAGAAGAGGGTTCGGCTACAGCCGGTCGGGATGGGAAAGCGCTTCCTGGCAGCTTCGCTCCGAACACTTATTCTTGATTCCCGGCGATTCGCCCGTTGGCCTGCGCTTGCCACTGGAAACACTTTTGTGGGAACCCGAGGAAGAACGCCAGAAAGTTGCCGACCTTGATCCATCAATTCCTGCTGGGCCGCTACCAATCCCCGCGCGGCGAAAGGCGGCAGCGTCTCCGCCGGTTGAGTTCGTGGAGCAACCGCGCGGGGTTGAAGCACTACCGCAATCACCGCCACCCATCTCGACAAGCCATTCTCTCATTCGTACCGCATTAGTCGTCGAACCACGCGAGGGTCGGCTGTGGGTTTTCATTCCCCCGGTCAATTCAACTGAAGATTACATCGATCTGCTCGCTGCTATTGAGAACACAGCCTCGGCACTCCGCATGCCCGTTCTGATTGAAGGCTATCCACCGCCGCCTGACCCGCGCCTGCGGCATATCAAGCTCGCGCCGGACCCGGGAGTGCTGGAGGTCAACATTCACCCCGCCACGAGCTGGCGTGAGGCGGTGGGAATCACTCAAACTCTATACGAGCAGGCGCGCGAGAGCCGCCTAGGCACGGAGAAATTCATGCTCGACGGCCGTCATACGGGCACGGGCGGCGGAAACCATATGGTGCTGGGCGGACCGGCGCCTGCAGACAGCCCATTTTTGCGGCGGCCCGACTTGCTGCGCAGCATGTTGGGTTATTGGTTGAATCACCCTTCGCTCTCCTACATGTTCTCCAGCACATTCATCGGTCCCACCAGCCAAGCGCCGCGCGTAGATGAGACTCGCGCCGACTCCGTCTACGAACTCGAAATCGCCTTCGGTCAGATCAAGGGGAATGGAAAGTGCGGGTGCGCGCCATGGATGGCCGACCGCATCTTTCGCCATCTGCTCGTAGACGTGACCGGCAACACTCATCGCGCGGAATTCTGCATCGACAAGCTTTATTCTCCCGATACAGCCTCGGGGCGGCAGGGATTGCTGGAACTTCGGTCCTTCGAAATGCCCCCGCACGCGCGCATGAGCTTGGCGCAACAGTTATTGGTGCGCGCACTGGTGGCTTGGTTCTGGCGACAACCTTACGAGGAGCCGCCCATGCGCTGGGGCACGCGCCTGCATGATCACTTTCTGCTCCCCTACTTCGCCGAACAGGATTTCACTCGCGTCATTGAGGATTTGCGGCGCGCCGGCTATCCGCTCGATGCCGCATGGTTCGCCCCGCACTGGGAATTTCGATTTCCAGCTTACGGCGAAGTCTGCTACGAAGGTGTGGACATTGAACTTCGCCAAGCGATTGAGCCTTGGTACGTGCTGGGTGAGGAACCCGGCACCGCCGGGACTACCCGATATGTTGATTCCTCGGTTGAGCGGCTGCAAGTGCGCGCAAAGGGTCTGGTCAGCGAGCGGTTTGATGTGATTTGCAACGGCCGCCGCCTGCCATTGCAACCTACGGGCACACAAGGCGACATGGTGTGCGGGGTTCGCTATCGCGCCTGGCAGCCGCCGCGCTGTTTGCACCCCACCATTCCGATTCACACTCCGCTGGTAATCGAGTTGATCGATCTTGCGAGCGAGCGGTCACTGGGAGGATGCACTTATCACGTTGGCCATCCGGGTGGGCGCAACTACGAAACTTTTCCCATAAATTCCAACGAAGCCGAGGCCCGCCGCCGCGCGCGCTTCTTCCCCTTTGGCCACACGCCGGACTTCAAGGGCGTGCCGCTGCGCGAGGAGAATCCGGAATTCCCAGCCACACTCGATTTGCGCCACCAGCCTTCGGCCACGAACAGGATGTGCTAACATCTGCAATAGGGCTGGCGCAGGCCTCTGTGGCTGCAAGGTTGTGAAAATTCGACGCGTCGAGCTCCCATCTGCGCGGAGATGCGCGTTCTTGATCAAAAGTGGATATTCCAAGAAAGGTCCCTCGCCAGCCACAAATCGCGGACACAGGGGAAGAGTCCGCTCTAATTTCACCCAATGAGTGACACTTCACTAGCCCAAACCCAAACGCAATCAGACGATTGGCGCTACGCCCCGATTCCCGGCTTCTGGGATGAGGCCCTTCTGCCTTCCGGTTTTCCCCGCCGCCATTGGCGCCGCCTGGCAGTGGCCATTCGCCACATGGGATTCAAGCAATTCAATCGCTACTGGCAATCCGGCGCGCAACTTGTCCGCGAGACGGGCATTTCCAAGAACGCCTCCAACGATCCGTGGGGGCACGAGCGTCCCCTGCCTCTCGATCCCATTCCGCTGATCATGGCGAGGAACGAATGGGGGATGATAGAAAAGGCCGTCATTCAGCGCGCCACGCTACTCAACACCATTTTGGCGGATCTCTACGGCCAGCAGCGGCTGCTTTATGATCAGCACCTTCCGCCGGCGCTGGTATTTGGCAACCCGCAATTCCTGCGCCCATGCTTCGGCATCACTCCTCCTGAAGGCATATACCTACACACCTACGCTACGGATTTGGCACGCTCGCCGGATGGCCGCTGGTGGGTGATCGCGGACCGCACGCAAGCGCCCGCGGGAATCGGCTATGCGCTGGAAAACCGCCTGGTGAGCGCACGCACTCTGCCTACGGTGTTCAGCCAATATCGGATTCGCCAGTTAGGCCGATTCTTCGATCTGCGCCGCGACGCGCTGCTTGCCCTCGCCGCGCGCAGGAGCAAGAGCCCGCGCGTAGTGGTGCTTACCCCCGGACCGCACAACGATACGTATTTCGAGCACTCCTTTCTCGCCGGCTATTGGGGATTCCCTCTGGTCGAGGGCGATGACCTGACGGTGCGCGATAATCGCGTTTACCTGAAGACTCTTGCCGGGCTTGAACCCGTTGACCTGATCATGCGTCGCTTCGACGACAGTTACTGCGATCCGCTGGAGCTGCGCGGCGATTCCCTGCTGGGCGTTCCCGGCCTGGTGCAGGCGGTTCGATATGGCGCGGTCGTGGTTGACAACGCACTGGGCAGCGGACTGGTGGAAGCGGCCGGGCATCTGGCGTTTCTGCCCGGGCTTTGCCGCCAGCTCTTGGGCGAGGAACTCCACATGCCGTCGGTGGCCACCTGGTGGTGCGGGCAGGAGCAGCCACGCCAATACGTGTTGGAGCATTTGAACGAACTGGTGATCAAACCATCGTCACCCAGTTTCGGCAATTGGCTGGAATTCCCTGCCATCATGGACACGGCAGCGCGGGAAAAAATGATCGGCCGTATCAAGAATCACCCGGAGCGCTACGTTGCCCAGGAAGGCATCGCGCTCTCCACCACGCCCGTACGCACCGACACGGGATTGGCGCCCCGCCACGCCATCTTGAGGGTCTTCGCGGCGTGGGATGGCCAAGCCTACAACGTCATGCCGGGAGGCCTGACGCGAGTTACGACGGAAGCCACTTCGCAACGCCTTCCCCTTCCGCTCGGCGGCGCAAGCAAAGACACCTGGGTGCTGGGCGGAGCGGAAGAAGCGGCGCACGCTTCGAGCCTGCCGCCCGTTACCATCGAACCGTATTCCGGCCGGGGCGCACTGCCTAGTCGTGTAGCCGACAATCTATATTGGCTGGGCCGTTACGCCGAGCGTGTGGAGGCCAACGTCCGCTTGCTGCGCGCCATGCTGCCTGCACTCTCCGCCGAGGAGGATTTCGGCCGCGCCGTTTCGCTGGATACAGCCGTGTATCTTCTGGTCGGATTGCATTTTCTGCCGCCCGAAGACGCCACCGCTTCACTCGCCGACCAACGCTGGCACGTGCAGCGATTTCTTACCGACATGGTCTACGATCCCTCGCAGATTTCGAGCCTGGGTTGGAACCTGAAGGAAATGCGCCGCGTGGCATGGCAACTCAAGGAGCGCCTCTCGAGCGACACGTGGCGCGTGCTTCAGCAACTTGAGACGGACTTCTCGCGACCCGTGCCCGTCAACCCGGAGCATCGCTTCATCGCCCACATCAACGTGTTGGACCGCGCCGTTATGACGCTTTCCGCCTTCTCCGGCCTGCTGATGGAGAACACCACACGCGGCGCGGGATGGAAGTTCCTGGAAATGGGGCGCCGGATCGAGCGCGCTTTGCAAATGGCGGAGCTGCTGCGCGCAGGCATTGCGGAAGTCCCCGCGGAGACCGAACCCTATTTGAACATTCTGCTTCAGGTGGCGGACAGCTCCATCACTTACCGCACACGCTACCTGAGCGTGCTGCGCGCGGATTTGGTTCTGCAACTGCTGCTGGCCGACGAATCGAATCCACGGTCAGTCGCGTATCAATTGGACGCGCTGGTCCATCAGGTGGATTCGCTGGTGGAGCGCGATGACCCCGAACATCGGCGGCTGGAAGGGTTGGCTTCAAAGGCGCTGGGTGAAGTGGGCGTGGCGATTACGGAAGAGCTGGCGCAGCGCGACAGCGAGGGGCGCTTCGCGGCGCTTGAATCGCTGCTCCAGCAGCTTAAGGCGAGCTTGTACGGATTTTCCGAGGAATTGACGGCGCAATATATGACGCCGGCCAAGCCCGCGCGGCTGACTGCCTCGTGGTAAGGCTGTAGCGGCGGTCTATCGACCGCCGACGGTGCTCATCGAGCGCCGCTACAATATCCAAAGCGAAGTACGATCTGAGGATTCATGCTCTACCGAATCACCCATTCGACGCGCTACTCTTACCCCGCACCAGTCGGGCAATGCTTTAACGAAGCGCGCCTGACGCCCCGCGCCCTGTCCTTTCAAACCCGGCGCGAGCACTCTCTGCAAGTCACTCCGCGCCCTGCCTTTCTGCGAAATCGCCTGGACTACTTCGGCAATGACGTGGTGACGTTTGCGGTTTTCGAGAAGCACGACAAGTTTACCGCCGTCGCCACCAGCGTGGTGGAAGTGCAGCCGGGCGCGGGTGAGATTGCAACTTCGCCGTCTTGGGACCAGGTGCGCGAACTACTGGCCCAACCGATGGACGAGACTGCCATTGCCGCGTCCGAATTCATCTTCGATTCACCGTTCATTTCTTCACTTCCCGAATTGCGCGAATACGCCCGCCCGACTTTCACGCCCGGCCGCCCGCTGCTCGACGCGGTGAAGGAATTGATGGCGCGCATCCACGACGAATTCAAGTACACACCCAAGTCGACCTCCATCGATACGCCGCTGATCGAGGTTCTGCGCAATCGCCAGGGCGTTTGCCAGGATTTTGCGCATCTCATGATCGGCGCACTGCGCTCGCTGCGCCTCTCGGCGCGCTACGTGAGCGGTTACATCCGCAGCGGCCCGCGCTTCCAGGGCGCCGCGGCCTCGCACGCCTGGGTTTCCGTGTTCGATCCCCAAAACGGCTGGCTGAGCTTCGATCCCACCAACAACCTGATGCCCTCCGACGCGCACATCACCCTCGCCTGGGGCCGCGACTACGGCGACGTGCCGCCGGTTAAAGGTCTAACCCTGGGTGGAAGCGGACAATCGGTGGAAGTGGAAGTGCGCGTGCAGCCGCTTGAACAGGGTTGACTGGAATTCCCGACGAGCTCCTGAGATGATGGGCGATTGAAGCTGCGGAAAAGCGTCTCATCACCCTCATGCTGAGCGAAGCGACGAATCTCGCAGGCAATATTTCGACGTACTGCGAGACCCATCGCCGCATGCGGCTCGTCGGGATATGGGAGGGGATTTTATAAGAAATCACAGCGATGTGGAACAGCGCATTTGA
>JASHTZ010000166.1 GCA_030040295.1 Terriglobia bacterium
GCCTCAAATATTATCATCGCCAACTTCTGGGGAGCTGTGTCGGGTGAGTGGACCGGCGCCAGTCGCCGTGCCTACGCGTACTCGCTCTCCGGTATTGGGGTGCTGGTGGTGGCGATATTTGTGATTGCGCGCGGGGGATAATCAGAGCGGCGGCTGGAGTTTAGTGGTGGGTTGTTCAGGGAATCGTGGCGCGCACCGCTGGTCAACAGCCGCTTACCACTAAGAACTGTATTGGAGGTTCGCATGTTAGAGGACATTCAGGAATCGGTTCGCGAGCAGCAGTACGGCGTTGCTGAAAAGCTCTTGAAGAGCCGGGGTGTTGACATCAACGAGGTGAAGAGAAAGCTCGCTGCCCTCAAAATCGAAGTGCCCTCGTGGGGCTTCTCACGGGCAGGCACTCGCTTCGCTGTCTATACGGACGGCAGTGAGCCGCAGACGATCGAGGGCCGCATTGCCGCCGCCGGCCTCTGCCACAAGCTCACGGGCGCGACTCCCAGCGTGGCGCTGGCCGTTCCGCGCGACGGCGAGGACTGCGACTTGCTGCAGAAGCTACTCGCCGCAAATGGTCTGACGGCCGGCGCGATCAACTCCGACAGCTTTAACCCGCGCCAGTCGCCGCTTGACTACCGCCTGCGCTGGGGAAGCTTGACCAACCCAATTCCGGAAGTGCGTCGCGCGGCACTTCAGCACCATCTGGATTGCGTGCAGATGATGTGCAGGCTCGGCTCGCGGAATTTCAGCCTATGGCTCCACGATGGCACCAACTCGGCGGGGCAGCTCTCCATTTTCGAACAGGGACGCCTGCTGGAAGATTCACTGCGGCAATTGTACGCGGCGCTGACCGGCAATCAGCAAATCTTCATCGAGTACAAGTTCTTTGAACCGGGATTCTACGCTACGGCCATTGCCGATTGGGGGTGGGCTTACGCGCTGGCGCAGAAGCTCGGCGATCGCGCCAAGGTGCTGGTCGATATGGGCCACCATCCACTCGGCACCAACATCGAGCAGATCGTCGCCAACCTCCAAATGCTCGGCAAGCTGGGCGGCTTCCACTTCAACGACAAGAAGTACGCAGATGACGACCTCGCCACCGGCTCCGTCGATCCTTTCCAGCTCTTCCGCATCTTTAACGTGCTCGTGGAGGCTGATCTTTTGGGCGTGCAGCCGATCGGCGACGTTGCCTTCATGATCGACGAGAGCCACTGCCTGAAGGACCCGCTGGAAGAGATGATTGAGGCGGTTGACAACATTCAGCGTGCCTATGTGCTGGCGCTGTCAGTGGACCGCCAGACGTGGAAGGATGCGCAGACCAAGGTTGATCCCGAGCGCGGCGACCAGGTCCTGAAAAACGCGTTCTTCGACACGCCTGCGAACGCCATCCTGCAAACCAGCCGTTTGGAGCGCGGTCTCCCGGCCGATCCGATCAAGGAATGCCGCGCTCGGAGCAGCAAGCAGCGAGGGCAGTCCGCGGGTTAGATCTTCAAGCCGCAGGGAGACTCGCTTGGTCCACTCCGATCCTGCCTGGCACACGTATTACGCCGTCGATCTCGGCGCCTCCAGCGGCCGAGTGATGATCGTCCAGACCGAGGGACGGACTCTGCAGATCGAGACAGCGCACCGCTTCCCCAACCATTCCACACTGATCAACGGCCATTACTATTGGGACTTCCCGCGCATCCTTGACGAGGTGAAGGCGGGCATCCGCAAGGCCCATCAGATTGCGCCGAAATGCAAGTCGCTGGCCATCGACACATGGGGAACGGACTTTGGCCTGGTTACAGCGGATGGCGCGCTGGTGGGTCTGCCGCTCTCGAACCGCGACTTCAGTTCCGATGAGGTGATGGACCAGGTGCGCGCCGTCATCCCGGATCAAGAGCTGTACGCGTACACGGGCATCCAGTTCATGCGCGTTAACGGTATCTACCAGTTGGTGCGGGTGCAGCAGACACATGCCTGGATGTTCGAGTCGGCCGCGCACCTGCTCTTCCTGCCCGATTTGCTGCGCTACACCCTTTGCGGCGAAATCGGCGCGGAATACACTATCGCCTCCACCAGCCACCTGCTCGACGCCCGCACGCGCGATTGGAACCCGGACTTATTCGCGCGCCTCAAGCTGCCGTTGCACCTGATGGCTCCCATTGTGGAGCCTGGTTCATCGCCCGGGACGGTTAAAGATGAACATGCCACCGAGATGGGGATTCCCCATCTGAAAGTCGCCGTCTGCGCCGAGCATGACACCGCCAGCGCCGTGGCGGCAGTTCCTGCCATCGATGATGGTCAGCCATGGGCGTATATCAGCTCGGGAACGTGGTCTCTGGTGGGCACCGAAATCGCCGCACCACTGCTCAGCGCCGAAGCTTTGCGCGCCAACGTGACCAACGAAGGCGGCGTGAATGGCACCATCCGCCTGCTTAAGAACGTGAACGGCCTCTGGCTGCTGCAACGCCTGCAACACGATTTAAACAGGCTCGGAACGGACGTGGACTTTCCCGTCTTGGTTGAAGCCGCGAACTCGGCCGCGCCCTTCGCGCGGTTCATCGATCCAGATTTCATCGGCTTTCACCACCCGCCGAATATGATGAGAGAAATTGATGGATTCTGCCGTGCTACAGGCCAGTCCGCGCCCCAGAGCCCCGGCGAGTACGCGCGTTGCATTATGGAGAGCCTGGCGTTTGCCTATGTCGATGTACTCGAAACCTTGCAGAAATTGATGGGGTTGCGGTTCACGCGCCTGCACATTGTGGGCGGGGGATCACTGAACGCCACACTGTGCGCATGGACAGCCGATGCGTGCGGCATTCCAGTGCATGCCGGCCCCGTGGAAGCGACCGCCTTGGGAAATGGGCTGGTGCAGGCGATTGCGGATGGTGTGTTCGAGAGTCTGCCGGAAGCCCGGCGCGCGATTGGGGCGTCATTCCCGTGCACGGTTTATCAGCCGCGTGATGCTGCCAATTGGGTCAAGCAGCGCGATCGATTTGGGAATGTAGCGGCCCGCACGCCGCAGCAGTAACCGCCTCTGGCGCAGGCGCACTGTGCCTTCTGAATCAGTAAGGTATTCGGATGGAAGTGTCCTACGTTTGCAGGAATGTAATCTCCAGCCCGCGCAGAGCTTTTTCCGGCATGGGCGCCAGTTCACCGATCGAGCGCGAATCCACCAGCGCTTCGGCGGTGGATTCAAGCACTTCGAGGCGATCGAACGCCTCCAGAATGTCTCCGCCACAAACCAGCACGCCGTCGTTCTCCAGAATCAAAGCAGGCCGATCCACCGAGCAGCGTTTGGCCAGCGCCTGGCAGTCATGATACTGCACGCCGAATTCGACGCGCTGCACCTGGCGCAGCAGGCAATAGCTTTCCGGAATTGTGCGCGAATCGAGGGGAGCGTTTGTCACACTGAAAGCGGTGGCATTGATCGGCGAAGCGTTGATGAGCGCATGGATTTTGGGATGATGGCGGTAGATGGCTTCGTGATCAGGAGCGGCGCGGCTGGGGGTCTTGCCAGCCTCGCATTGCCCATCCTTGATGAGAACAATTTCCTCCGGGTCCAGCGTGCCGCGATCGACTTGATAAGGAGTGATCAGGAACGATGACTCATCAAGCCGCGTAGAAAAGCTGCCCTGCGTGCTGATGAACAGGCGCTGGCGATAGGCGCGCCGCACAAACTCACAAAGCTTCCGGCGCAAATCCTTTTCCGCGCTGGAAGGAGCTTGCCGCTCGAACGCTCCATACGCCGTCGGCCGTCGGTTTGCCAGTTCGATCTGCTGCGGAGTCAGGAACCGCACTTCGCCCAATTGCCGGCCTTTGATGATAGTGCGGCCCACGAATTCCAGTGTTTCAAACTTTTGAAATGCGTCTCCCAGGCTAATACCTCCCGTCACCACGCCGTGATTTTCCAAAATCGAGCAATCGCTGCCCTCCAGAAATTTATTGGCGACGGTGGAACCCAATGCCTCGCTACTGGGCAACTCGTAAGGCGCAAACATCACATCTCCACAAATCGCTTTGGCTTTCGCGAAAAGGTGAGTGTTGGGGACCTGATGGATGGCACTGAACGCCACGAGCGCCACGGGGTGGGCGTGCACAATTCCGCGCAAATCCGGGCGGGCGCGATAAATGGCCTGATGCAAGGGAAGCTCGGATGAGGGGGGATGCAGTCCCTCCACCTTGCCGTTCCGGCCTACCCAAACCATGTCTTCTCGTCGCAACGTGCCTTTGTCAACGCGCGTCGGAGTGATCCACATGTCGCCGTTTTCCTCGCGAATCGAGAGATTCCCGCCGGAGGTGGTGGTCATCCGATACTGATAAATTCGCGCGATCGTGGCGAGAAGTTCGTCCTTGGGATGCAGGTACTCTGTGAATGCACTCATTATGAATTTGTCCTCGTTGAGTCATTATATCCGGCTCTCAGCGAAAGGCGCAACGAGGCGGGGGAGTGCGGCCCCGCCCAAGCGGAGCCGCCGTCTCAGCTCGATTGCGTTCGCGCTTCGCTCACAACAAATCGATCCGCCCAACGCGCCCAACCCTTTGACAGAATCGTTCGCCAAAATCGCATCCCATAAATCCAAACGCCCAAACACGTCCCCAAGGTGTTCGTGGTGATATCCGTAATGTCCGAATATCGGGTTGGTAGAAAATATTGTAGGGATTCGATCAGCAGGCTGATCGCAAACCCGAGAACGATCGTGGCAAACCCTGGCTTCTTGATCCTGCCCGCCAACGAAAGGTAAGCGCAGACGAGGAAGCCAAATGGGATAAAGCCGCCAATATTGATCAGTACGTCCTTACAATAACCCCAGTCGGGTTCAAAGCCCTTCAGGATAGATCGGAGGAATATCTTATCCACCACCTTAAATTTTCCGGGCATGAATAAGTCCGGGCCTGGGGCCACCTGGCTATGAATGATACTCCCCCTCCTCTCGTCGAACAGATACACGGCCAGGGGATGCTCACTCTGGGAAATATCGGGCCGCCCCTTCGTCGTCCACGTCGAATAATGCTGACGCACCTCTCCCGGAGTGAGCTCCTGGTCATAAAAAGCCAGCCCTCGAATGAGGCCCGACCAGGTATTACTTTCCCAGGGTGAATTTGCAACGATCAGCTCGCCCTCAAAATCTCGGCGTGAAAGCGGAAATGGCGCCGCGGGTCGTGCCAGAGCTCCATCAATGTAGATTGATGTTTGCTCACCGTTTGAAGTGACCGTTACAAACATCGCCTTACCTTGCCGGAACACTTTTGGCACTTCCAGGCCGTTAATGCGGGGCGGCCAGGGCCCGCTTACCGTGTCGATTTGCAGGCTAAGATCAGATTCATACTGCCGAAGCGATAACTGCTGGGCTTTCCGTGGAACATAAAAGACAAAAAGAGCGCCCCCACCCCATGTGTTCGAAGGCTCAAACCAGATTTCCAAACTGCAAGGGGAATGGGCGGGTATCTTTTCCGCCTTGAACGTGCCGGGGCTCAGAAGTGTTCCGTACCAGCCAAACGCCAGGCCATTGCCTTCCGAAAGCCAATTGACCTGATTCTTGGGAGAATGGAAGGGCGAGAGTCCGAAATACAACAGGCCCGCGACAAGCAGCAAGCACACTACGCCCAAAACCTTTTTGCACTTTATATTTCCAATGAGCGGAAATCTTAGGATAGTGCCGGAGGTAATTCCCGGCTGGGGATCGCTTTGATTTCTATGCCCCGGTCGAGTTGTTGCGATCGGCAAATTGCGCTCCTCGCATTGATGATAGCAAGGAATCTCCGGTTCGCTCAAATGCCGATGGCTATTTTGCATCGACTCCCGAGGGTTCAACCGCGGCTTTCATGGGCAATTCGGCCTGAAGCCTCTCGGCTCGATTCTTAATGCGGCGGCGCGCTCTGCTGTGGCGCGCTTGGCTACGGCGCGCTCTGCTTGACCTGCCCTTCGGCGCAGAGTTAAACTTTCTCCACAGTGCGCCTGTAGCTCAGATGGATAGAGCGGTTGCCTCCGGAGCAACAGGTCGGGGGTTCGAATCCCTCCAGGCGTACCAATACTTTCAACAACTTGTGAATTCTGGCCCCCATCGATTAGGCGCTTTGTGACGTGGTTTGTGACATGACCTTCCACGGCAGATGGCGTTTGTGCCTTCACCAGAGTCTCGACAGCGGCCCTGCGAGCGGCAAGTCGCGGGTGCGAATAGTGCATCGTCATCGCGGGATCGATATGGCCAGCAATCTCGCGGATCACGCCTTCTGGAACGCCTGCCTCAAGCATTTCCGTAATCGCTTGGTGTCTCAAATCGTAAAAGCGCAGATTGCAAGTCTCGGTATGGCTTCCCATCCCTTATCCCGGTTGGCCGCAGCCGCTGACTTTCGCAGCGTGCGCCAGGCACTTCTCCATCCGCCCATTGGCCGACCAGGTTCGATTTTCGGCCAAAGACGGTGGAAGACATAGTTTTCGGGAGCATACGTTCCCAATGCGTCAGCGCGAGCTTTCACACCCGCGATTGCGTTCCAAGCTTCCGGGTTAAGCGGAATGACTCGCGATCCGGCGCGTGTCTTTGACCGGCGCACAGTTACGAGTTTCTGGAACGGGTTAATGTCTCTCCACAACAGACGCA
>JASHTZ010000167.1 GCA_030040295.1 Terriglobia bacterium
GCCTGATCCGGATTACACTCCGCAAGCCACTCGCGCCGGTATAGAAGGAACGATCCAGTTCTCGGTGGTGGTGGACACTGCGGGCAACATTTCCGACATTCAAGAAAAGTCTGCGCCTTTGGGCGACGGCCTCGACCAGAGCGCCATCGACACGGTGAAGAAGTGGAAGTTCACTCCGGCGACGCGCAATAGTGTTCCAGTTCCGGTGCGCATGACGGTGGAGGTGAGTTTTCGAATGGGCAAGGGCCCGAAATAGGGCGCTCGCGCCGTCATACTGGTGAAACAAGAATCGCCACCAAAATTCATCCTGACGTAGTTGCCCTCGCACTTAAATCCCGTTAATATTTAACCTTCACAAATTCATTCGCCCGCTCGATCCCCGTGCGCTGAGGAGACCAAAGTGGATTCGCTGATTTCTCCGGAGCCGCCGCTTACCCGGCCGGAAAATGTCCCGTTGGACAGTCCTGACCTTTACATCAGCCGTGAATTGAGCTTGCTGGAATTTCAGCGCAGGGTTCTGGAGGAAGCAACGGACCCAGCCAACCCGCTGCTGGAGCGGGTGAAATTCCTCTCCATTCTCGGCTCAAACCTCGACGAGTTTTTCATGGTTCGCGTGGGGGGATTGATGAAACAGGCGGCGAGCGGCCGGGCAGAGGCTGCGCGTGACGGGCGTGCGGTGGGAGCACAACTGCAACGGATACGTGAAAAAATTCTGGAGATTGGCGCGCAGGCCCATGACCTGTGGCGCGGGGAGATTCAGCCTGCCCTGGAGCAACAGGGAATTTTCGTGGTTGACGCTGCCTCACTCGACGTTGAGGAGCGCGCTGCCGTGGATGCCTACTTTCACCTTCATGTTTTTCCCGTGCTCACGCCGCTGGCCTTTGACCCGGGCCGGCCCTTCCCGCACATCTCGAATCGCAGCCTGAACCTGGCCGTAGTGGTCCGCGATCAGAAGGGGCAGGAGCACTTCGCGCGCATTAAGGTTCCCAACAGTCTGCCCCAGTTGGTTCCGGTCAGAACTACCACGGTGGAATCGCCGCCTTCACCACCTTCCCGAAAGATCCACAAATTCATCTGGCTCGAGCAGTTGATCGCCGCCAACCTGGGCTTACTCTTTCCGGGCATGGAAATTGTAGAATCGTCACCCTTCCGCGTGACGCGCGACGCGGAAGTGGCCGTGCAGGAATTGGAAAGTGACGACCTGCTGGAGACCATCGAGGAGGCTATGCGCGAGCGCCGCTTCCTGGCCGTCGTTCGCCTGCAAGTGGCGATGGAAATGCCCAAAAGGATACTCTCCATTCTTACCCGCCAGATTGGCGTTCAGGAACAGGATATCTATTGGACCGAAGGTCTGTTGGATTTCGACCGCTTCATGGAGCTTTATTCTGTTGACAGGCCGGAGCTGAAGGAAAAGCCCTTCATGCCGAAAATACCCGCCGGCCTGGGCGCGGATTGCCAGGGCGACCTGTTCAGCCTGATTCGCCAGGAGGATTTTCTACTTCACCATCCCTACGATTCCTTCCAGCCGGTCGTGGAATTCCTTCGCCAGGCTGCGCACGACCCCAATGTACTGGCCATCAAGATGACGCTCTACCGCGTGGGAAGAAACTCGCCGATCGTGGCCGCGCTTTTGGAGGCGGTCGAGAGTGGCAAGCAGGTGGCCGTGCTTATGGAATTGAAGGCTCGCTTCGATGAGGAAAGCAACATCGAGTGGGCGAGGACGCTGGAACATGCGGGCGTGCACGTGGTCTACGGCCTGGTGGGGATGAAGGTGCACAGCAAGATCGCACTGGTGGTGCGGCGCGAAGGCGATGGCATCCGCCGGTATGTGCACCTGGGGACGGGAAACTACAATCCTTCCACTTCGCGGCTCTACACGGACCTGGGCCTGCTCACCTGCGATGAGCAAATTGCCGCCGATGCAACTCATTTTTTCAATGCCCTCACCGGATACGCCGCGCGGCAGAATCCCAAAAGGCTTCTGGTGGCGCCCGTGAATATGCGCGAGCGGCTGGTGGAACTGATTGGCCGTGAAATCGACCATCAAAAGGCCGGTCGAGCCGGGCATTTGATTTTCAAAGTTAACGCGCTGGAAGATCCGGATATGATCCGGCTGCTCTATCAGGCTTCGCAGGCTGGGGTAAAATTGGACCTGCTGGTGCGCGGCATCTGCTGCCTGCGGCCCGGCGTCCCCGGACTGAGTGAAAACATCCGCGTGATCAGCATCGTCGGCCGCTTCCTTGAGCACAGCCGGATCTACTACTTTCACAACGGTGGTAAGGAGGAAATCTTCCTCGGCAGCGCGGATTTGATGCGCCGCAATCTGAGCCACCGCGTTGAGATCATTTTCCCTGTTAGTTCCCCTCGGCTTGGCCAGCGGCTGAAAGAAATTCTCGACGTTTACCTTTCCGACCAGGCTAAGTCGCGATATCTGCAAACCGACGGCAAATACGTTCGAAGCACTCATCACATGGCCCCCATTGCCGTCAACGCGCAAGCGTCATTCCTGACGAAAGCCGACGAACCTGATCACCGCAGATTGCGGCCCGCTAGGCGGAGCTTGCGCTAATCTCCATTCAAACTTTTTGCCTCTCCCGGACATAAAACTGGGATTTTGGCAGGCATGATATACTGCGCCCTCGACCAGGAGGCAACTTTGATCTCGGCAGTAATTCGACGGTGGTTTTATCTCGCAATTTTCATTCTTGCAGGAGCAACGCTCGCGTGGACACAATCCGCGCAACTGCCTTTGGGCCCCGAAATTCCCTCCGAACCAAAGAGCAACACACCCTCATCCTCCTCGCACCCTGAGAACGGGGATGAAGCTCCCGTGCGTAGCGTCATCGATCCCGGAGTGATCACTACTCGGCAGGGGATTACACCCGCGGGCATCCAGGCGATTTTCGAGAGCCGCATTTACGGTGTTGCGTTCGGCGCCACGAGTGCGGAGGTCTATGCGCTGGCAGCGCCCCGCCGCGGCCTGGTGATTTTCAAGATGGACTGGCAGACCAACAAAGTGCTCGAGGAAGTTCGCGCGCAAGGGACTCCCGGCAAGCAGGGGATTACGTTCGATAGGGTCTCGGGCACGCCGCTCATCAGCGCCGTGGGGAACGAGAAAGTCGACGGGAAGGCGAAGAGTTCTGTGCGGTTGATCACCATGGACAACGGCGCGGAGAAGGTGATTGGACATTTGTTGGGCACGACGGCTGTGGGAGGCGTGGCTGTGCCTGCGCCAACGCGAGAAACTGTGTCGCCGCGTTATGCGATTATTCCCCTGACCTTTGACGATGCGGCCGCCATCGTCGATTTGAGCACCGGCGCGCTCAAAGCGTCCGTGAAAACCGGAATCGCTCCCTTCGGCGCGGCCGTCAATGCCGCGAGCACGGTGGCATACGTCAGCAATTGGGGCGGACGATTTCCGCGCCCGCACGATTTGACCGCCGCCACCGGCCCCTACAAGGGCGCCGACCTCGCGGTGGTGGACCGGCGGGGAATCGCGGCGAGCGGGACGGTGAGCTGCATTGACCTGATCAGTGACAAAGTTACTGACCAAATTGAGGTGGGCCTGCACCCGACGTCGCTCGCCTGGGACGAAGCGCGGCACCGGATTTTTGTATCCAACAGCAACAGCGATACGATTTCGGTTATCGACACCGCGCAGAATAAAGTGGTCGAAACGATTTCCGTGCAGCCCTTTGAGCGCCGCGTGGCAGGCGTTGCGCCGGAGGCGGTGGCGGTGTCATCCGACGGGCGACGCGTGTATGCAGCGTGCGCAGGGATCAACGCCGTCGCAGTGATCGGTGTAGGCGAAGGCGCGCACGGCTCGTCGAGAATTCTGGGGATGATTCCCACCGGTTGGTATCCCGACCACATTGCGCTCAGCCCGGATGGCGCGTATCTTGCCGTCTCGACGCTTCTGGGCGTGGGCACGGGCTGGAAAACCGCGCCCGTGGCGGGCTTCTCCGAGAAGTATGGCAGGGAGTTGGAGCCAGGTCCCACCCGGCGTTACGTTCACTCCGATCGCGGCACCGTGCAGGTGATTGGGATTCCCGATTCAGGACAGCTTGCGGCTTACACGACGGCGGTGGCGGAGAATAACCACCAGCGTTGGCGCGGTGAGGGCGAAAGCACCGTAGCCGCCAAAATCGTGCCTTCGGCTGCCGCGCTGATGCCCGTCCCCGCGCGTGCCGGCGAACCGTCGCCCATCCAACACATCGTCTACGTCATCAAGGAAAACCGTTGCTACGATCAAGTTCTGGGCGGAATCGGCAAGGGCAACGGCGACCCGACGCTGCAAGCTTACGGCGACGACGTGATGCCCAACACGCGCGAGCTGACTCGGCAGTTTGTGCTGCTCGACAATTTCTACGCCACCGGAGGAAACAGCGGTGACGGCCACCAGTGGGTGACGCAGGCGAGCGAGACGGATTACACCTACTGGCCCGGATATCAGGGCCGAAGTTATCCAAAAAATGGCGACGATCCCCTGGCTTTTGCCAACAGCGGCTTCATTTGGGATGACGCTCACCAGGCAAAACGGACAGTGGCGGATTTCGGAGAATTTGTCGGCGGCGTAACTAAGATTGATCATGCCAACCGCATCAAGCTACTCGGGGACTACAAGGCGGGCAGCGACTTTCAGGGTCACTTCCACACTACAGCGCCGATCGCGCCGCTCAATCGCTTCGTCGTGAAGGATTATCCCGCCTACGGTCTTGAGGTCCCGGACGTCGTGCGCGCCCGGATTTTTCTCCAACACCTGAAGCAGTGGGAGGCCGAGGGCGCCATGCCGAATCTGGTGCTGGTGCAGTTGCCTTCTGACCACACGGGAGGAACCACACCCCGATTCTCAACTCCCAGAGCTTGCCTGGCCGACAACGATTGGGCAGTGGGGCAGATCGTGGAGGGAATTTCGCACTCGAAATTCTGGGCGACAAC